>NZVS01000065.1 GCA_002701555.1 Alphaproteobacteria bacterium
GGGCCTTGCGGGCTGTTTTCTATCAGACGTTTAAGCCAGCCTTGTGTGGGCAAAGCACGCGCATGGTGCAGTATGGCGAGGAGAAGTTTTTCATCTTCAGGCTCTGCTGCTACAAGCTCTTCTGCACGTCTTTTTAAACCTCTATTCCTTTGGCGACGACTTTCTTCAGATCCCAAAATCCATCGCCTAAGCTCTCTTCCTTGTCGGCCTGTCAAATGGGCGGCATAGGCACTGTCTGCAGCATCGAAAAGATGGTGTCCTTCATCAAAAATATAGCGCTGCGGCAGCGTTTCCTGAGAACCGGCAATGGCTGTTTGGATCATCACTAGCGCATGATTTGCCACGACAATTTCAGCGTGGCGGCTTTTACGGATGGCCTTTTCCTTGAAGCAGCGATTATAGTGTTCACATGCCGAATAGATGCATTCACCGCTTTTTAAAGTTAGCCCGCGCGTATTTGCAGTGCCCAAGAGATTTGGCACCCAACCCTGAAAACTTTTTCCGGTGATGTCGCCGTCCTTTGTTTCGGTGATCCAACGGCTCATCAATCCGGCGGCAACAGCCGTTTTTACCGAACGTGCCATTGGGGTAGAAGCAATCAGGTCCTCATAATTTAATAGGCATAAATAGTTTTCACGGCCCTTTCGAACAGCGACTTTTTGTTCTCTCAAACTTTCATCCGGATATAGCCGCTCAAGCTCGCTTTCCAGCTGTTGCTGAAGGTTGCGCGTGTAAGTTGATATCCATACGGCTCCCTCATTTTCTTGTGCCCAGACGGAAGCAGGCGAAAGATAGCCTAGAGTTTTTCCAACACCTGTACCCGCCTGTGCCAGCAAGACATGCGGCTCTTCGAGGTCATCTTTTGTATCAAAAACATGGGTCATGGCCTTCGTGAATTCAACCTGCTGTGGCCTTTCTTCACTTGCGGTATTGCCCTCGCGCAAAAATGCTTTCAAGCGCTCTTCTGCTTTTTCAACCGAGACGGGGTATTGTGATGGTGGGGGAGGCGGGGCGCGTTCCGACCATTCCGGTAATTTTTTTAGCAAGGATAAAACAGGTTGGGCATTTACTTGTTCCTTTGGATCATAAGGCACACCGAGAGCATCCATCACATAAGGAGCCCACACCCAGCCACGCCCCTGAAGTGCCATCAGCTTGGCCGCTTTGGACAAAGCTATTCGTTTGTCTTCAGGTAATTCGGTCAGGTCTTTTAAAAGAGTGGAGAGGCAATCAACCAGAAGAAGCGGTAAATCCTCTGCCTCGTAATCGCTTGCCAGACCAAGTGCTTTGGCAACGCCAGACACTGTTGGCACGGTAAAGCGCGTTGGGTATACGAATAAAAAGAGTTCCAGAAGGTCAAAAGCTGTGAAATCGGCGCGAAGCTTGGAAGCTGTATACGGCGTATGGCAAACAATCGCGGCCTTGTTGTAGATAAGCCTGCCTGCTGTATGGAAATCGAGGCTTTTGACTTCCCCATCTGTTGTTAAAAGAAAGGCTTGCTTAATGCCTATAACGCAGGCCGGAACATCAGGCAGATTTATTTGCGGCTGAGAATTTTCAGTCTTTAAAGTTTCTGTGGCGTGCATAAGACAATATCTAGCACGGGAATCATAGGATTTACACTTAAAGATTTAAATAAATTAGCGGGCGATTAAGACGTGGTAAAAGTGATATCCGCCATGGTTTTGACTTTCGAAACATACTGAGGTTGCTCCTGTAACACTTCCCATTCCAATAGAATTTATGCTGGCAGGAAAATCGCCGTCAAACGGCGTCCGATTGTACCAAGCTCCATCTCTAGGTATTTCGTCGCTCAAAGAAGATGTCACTCCTGAAATCAAATTGATGGCATTGCAAACATTCTCATTCACCTCTCTTAGTATAAGTGTAAAATCGAGAAGATCGGTATCACCTATGCCTGAAATTTTATTACCTGCGTTAAAAACCCATTCAGAAGAATTATTAGCTCCTTGGGGTGGCTTAATATAGGTTAGTCCCGCACCTTCAGGACGAAAAACGTGGCAGTTATATTCCCCTGGCACCGAGTTCACATTCGTATAGTCCGTGGTACTGAGCGAGTTTTCAAAGCTTATATCCAGTTCGCTGCACCCCTTGGCCAAAAGTCGTTGTACGCCGCTTTCAACTTTTTGGCCGTAATTTAGAATGTCGGTGGCAACGATCTGTGCTTGTTCCCTGTCAAGATTGGAAAAACTGTTCTGGCTGCTTTCTGTAAACGCATACATCAGACCTGCAAAAAGGACGATGCCGATAAGGATTATAAAAAGGACGTTGCCGTTTTGGGAAGGATGTCTCATATTTTGTTATTATATCATAATTTTTTCAGGAATTATAAAAGGAAAAATGTTATACTTAATAGGATGTTAAATAGCGCAACACACGCAGGTAATACGAATGGTAATGTAATATTTTTTATATTGCTAGCGGTGGCCCTTTTTGGGGGTCTGACTTATGCCGTGACTTCTTCTGACCAAGGCCAGGGTGAGGCAACATTGTTTGACAGAGGGCAAACATCTGTTAATTCATCTCAAGCAGATTTATGCACATCCAAGATCAATAGCGGTATTGAGTATTTGAAATCAGTCAATGGCTGCTCCCAATCAGAAATCAGTTATGAACTGGCTGATGGATCTAATGAAAATACTGATGCACCTGTTGATGAAAGATGTCACCTGTTTAAACGTAAGGGGGCTGGATTACAAGCATGCGGAACATACACAGATGTGATTGTGAGTGTAACTACATTAATCCCTGGCGACACAACAATAGTTGCAACAAGAGACGGAATATCAGTACGATGTCTTAACTGGAATGGTAATGTATGCGAAAGTTATTCCTTTAATGCAGGCTCCGGTACAAGATATATTGATGATAGCGGTACTAGACAGCTATTTTGCTGGGTGGCAACAAATGGAAATAGCGCTGTGACCACGGTTATTCCCAATGATGGCGGCAGTCCACTTCCAATGCCATATACAATTACATATGGAGACCACATCAAATCAGAGTCACCTTCGTGCAGTGGCGGAACTGATATAGGCCCAAACCCTGCCTTTCCATCACAAAGATTATGTGACTACAATATGACGGGAAATGGTGTGATTACTTATCTGGAGTGCAACTGGGCCACTTAAATTACCCCCTGTGACTTGATTTTGTTTTCTTTTTTTGTCAGTAATGTAGACAATTATAATTCAACCAGAAAAAGCAAAAAAATGTCACAAAACGCCAAAGCAGACTCCTCAGCATCTACAGCTCTTAATCCCCGTGAAGCGCGAGAAGCCAAACTGAAAAAGCTGGCTGAGAAAGGGTTGCAGGCGTACCCGCATAAATTTGACCGCACACATCAGGCGCAGGAATTGCAAGATAAGTATGAAAGTCTTGAAAGCGGCACGGAAACCGAAGATAAAGTGGCTGTCGCAGGTCGCATTATGGCGATGCGTAATAATGGCATGTTTCTGGATTTAATGGATGCCAGTGGCAAGATACAGGTTTTCTGTCATAAGGATTCAATGTCTCAGGAGGAGCTTGAGAAGCTCGAAATGTTTGATATTGGTGATATTGTTGGCGGTAAAGGTACAATCCGCCGCACCCCGCGCGGAGAATTATCTGTTCGTGCAACAGAAGTCACCATGCTGACAAAAACCATGTTGCCTTTGCCGGAAAAATACCATGGTTTGACCGATGTAGAACAAAGATACCGTCAGCGCTACCTTGACTTGATCATGAATGATGACAGTCGTAACGTACTCCGCACCCGTTCACGTATTGTATCCTTTATCCGTAATTATATGGAGGACATGGGCGCGCTTGAGGTGGAAACACCAATTTTCCATTCCATCATGGGTGGTGCAACAGCCAAGCCTTTCGTTACCCACCACAATTCGCTCGATACAGATTTTTATTTGCGTGTTGCAACTGAATTACCGCTAAAACGCCTGATTGTCGGTGGGTTTTCTGATGCCGTTTTTGAAATTGGACGCTGCTTCCGTAATGAGGGGATTTCTATAAAACATAATCCTGAATTTACCTCAATCGAGGCTTATCACGCTTACTGGGACTATTTTGATGTCATGGATCTGGTGCAGGATCTTGTTCAAAAGCTGACACAGGAAATTCATGGTGATACCAAAATCACCTTTGGTGATAAGGAAATTGAAATGGGCGGCAACTGGAAGCGTCGTTCAATGAACGATTTGGTAAAGGACGAAACAGGCGTTGATTTTCTTTCCATTGACACAGATGAATCAGCTCGCGATGCGGCCAAGAAACTTGGCGTTCACGTCGAAGATAATATGAAATGGGGACATGTTCTGGCCGCTGTTTTTGAGGAAAAGGTTGAAGATACTCTCATTCAGCCAACCCATGTCACTGATTTCCCAGTTGAGATTTCTCCACTGGCCAAAGTTCATCGCGATGATCCACGATTAGTAGAGCGTTTCGAGACTTTTGTGAATGGCTGGGAAATTGCCAATGCGTTTTCCGAGTTAAACGATCCCAAGGTACAGATGGAGCGCTTTGCAGAGCAAGTCGCTGCACGTGAGGCTGGTGATGAAGAAGCGCAAATGCTGGACGATGATTTTGTAACAGCCCTTGAATACGGTATGCCGCCTACAGGCGGCTGGGGTCTGGGGATAGACAGATTAGTCATGATACTGACTAATTCTTCAAATATACGCGACGTTATTGCCTTCCCGACCTTGAAGCCAAAATCTTAACTCTGATCGCTTAAATCAAATCCTTTACGCGGCAGGCCATATTTGTCCTTGCCGTAAAGGCCATCGCCTTTTTTGAGGTCACAATTTTGTGACCAATCTGTCCAGATATCATTCAAATCAGGTCGCTCACGCTCGTCTTTTTCCTTGTCGGGTGTACCGATGTAAATAAAGCCTGCTACATTGTCGCGCGCCTCATCAAGCCCAAGTGATTTTTTGAAATGTGGGTTATACGCATACCATTCCGTCAACCAGTTTGCCTTAAATCCAAGGGCATGTGCCGCATGGCATATATTCATACAGGCAGCACCTGCAGTCAGTATTTGTTCCCACTGTGGGTGCTTTCCGTTTCTAATGTGTGATATCACTGCGACGACGAGAGGTGAGCGCAGGAATCTTTCTGCCTCAAGGTCAAGCTTTGCAGGCGGTGTGCCCGGGTTTTCACCCTCATATGCTTCTTTTAAAAAGCGACCAACATTCTTTCGCGCATCGCCTTGAAACGTAATAAAATAGAAAGGTGCCATTTTGCCGTGATCTGGAACTCGTGCTCCTGCTGTTAAAATAGTTTCTAATTGCTCGGGCGAAGGGCCGGGGTCTTTCAAGTGCTTGGCAGAAACGGAACGGCGGGGCAAAAGATGGGCTAGAATATCAGTCATAAACCTGAATATAGATGTGTTATTTAAAAAAGCCAGTATACCTCATATTTGACTAGGTAAATATTATTTGTTCGGATAATCAGGTTTTTATAGAATAGGATAAGAGGGTTTTTCTACAATCAAAAGGCTCTATATTATTGGATATGCGCGGTACAATTGAACTTGATCAGGCAGCGGCCAAGCCGCTTTCCAAATCTCCCAAATTTGAAATTGCCTCTGATTTCAAACCTGCGGGCGATCAGCCACAGGCAATTAAGCAGCTTGTCGAAGGTGTAAATGACGGACTAACAGATCAGGTTCTGCTCGGAGTGACCGGTTCGGGCAAAACATTCACTATGGCTCATGTCATTGAAGAGGTTCAAAAGCCGACCCTTATCCTTGCACCAAATAAAACACTAGCGGCACAGCTATATGGTGAGATGAAGGCATTCTTTCCGAATAATGCTGTAGAGTATTTTGTATCCTATTACGATTACTATCAGCCAGAGGCCTATGTTCCGCGCACTGATACATTCATCGAAAAAGAGAGTGACATTAACGAACAGATTGACCGCATGAGACACTCTGCCACACGTGCATTGTTCGAGCGTAAGGATGTTATTATCGTAGCATCCGTGTCCTGCATTTACGGTATCGGTTCCAAAGAAGATTATTTTGCGATGACGTTTGAAGTATCGAAGGGCCAGCAAATTGACCGGCAGGAGCTGATTAAAGGCTTTATAGAAATACAATATAAACGTAATGACATATCTTTTGAACGAGGAACTTTCCGTGTAAGGGGAGATACAGTCGAATTATTTCCTGCCCACTTTGAGGATCGCGCATGGCGGTTTTCTATGTTTGGAGATGAGATAGAGGAGATTGTTGAGTTTGATCCTTTGACGGGCGAAAAATTCAGCTCTTTGGAAGGTGTCAGGATTTTTGCAAATTCTCATTATGTAACGCCAGGCCCTACAATTGCACAAACAATAGATCAAATTAAATTTGACCTTAAAAATCAGGTTGCCCTATTTGAAAGAGAGGGCAAATTGTTAGAGGCTCAACGTATTTCACAGCGTGTCCAGTTTGATATTGAAATGCTTTTGGCAACGGGCACTTGTCAGGGTATTGAAAATTACTCACGATACCTGACGGGTCGTAAACCGGGAGAGCCACCGCCCACCTTGATTGAATACCTGCCTGATAACGCGATGATGATATTGGATGAAAGTCATGTCATGCTTCCGCAAATCGGGGGAATGTATAATGGTGACAGAGCAAGGAAAACAACTTTGGTTGATTATGGCTTCCGGCTTCCTGCTGCTATAGATAACCGTCCCTTGAAATTTGAAGAGTGGGATGCGATGCGCCCGCAGACTATTTATGTATCGGCAACACCCGGTGATGAAGAATTACGCAGGACAGACGGTGTTTTCGCAGAGCAAGTCGTGCGCCCAACTGGCCTTATTGATCCGCCAGTCGAGATCAGACCTACAAAACATCAAGTCGATGATTTGATGGAAGAATGCCGTATGGTGACAGAAAAAGGAGGGCGCGTTCTTGTTACAACATTAACCAAGAAAATGGCTGAGGCTCTGACTGAATACCTGACAGAAAACGGTATCAAGGTACGCTATCTTCATTCTGATATTGATACACTTGAACGAATAGAGATTATGCGCGATTTACGCCTTGGCGAGTTCGATGTGTTGGTCGGGATCAACTTGCTGCGCGAGGGCCTGGATATTCCCGAATGTATGCGGGTTTGCATTCTGGATGCCGATAAAGAGGGTTTTTTACGGTCCCGCACATCTCTAATTCAAACAATTGGTCGTGCAGCACGTAATGTAGACGGCAAAGCTATTCTTTATGCAGATAATATGACGGGCTCAATGAAGGAAGCAATTGACGAAACCGACCGTCGTCGTGAAAAGCAAATTGAATGGAATAAAGAGCATGGCATTACCCCAGAATCAGTAAAGAAAAACATTTCTGACATATTGGACAACGTATTTGAAAGCCGTGAGAGTAAAAAAGCTGCCTATGCTGCGGATAAAGCACAAGAAGATTATCTTGCTGATCCGGCAATGTTCCAGAAGAAGATAAAGGCTCTAGAAGAAAAAATGAAAACCGCTGCTGCTGATCTTGAATTTGAAGAAGCTGCCCGAATACGTGATGAAATACGTAAGCTTGAGGCCATGGATTTGGGTTTAACGGGAACAGTGGGTATCGCAAGGTTAATGAAGCATAGATCCTAACCTTGTAAAAATCTTACTTGACTATTTTCCCAAATAATTCTCTTATATGAAAAATAAAAAAATATAAGGGAGATAAATTATGTTTGGAAGATTGAAACTAAAGAAAAGCTTTGGTGAAGCCGCCACAGACATCCGTAAATATCTAAATGACGTTATAGACGCTGCCAATAAAAGGGCTGGTATGAATTTTATTTCAATGCGTGAAAATAACGAAAGTTCGCATGTTTCTCAGATGGAAATCTACACACTTGAGGGAAATGGTCAGAAAGCCAGAATTTTTCTGACACAACGTTTTAAGGACGAAAAAAAAGGCGTGATGATGCTTTCATCAGACATCATGTCAGGTAAAAAAATTAGATCCGGCAATGCATCTGATCACAATATAGTTAGAAATACGACAGAATCGTTTTTGAGTTCTCTAAATTTGTAAAAAACTAATAATAGAGCACACGATATAAAGCTGTTCACATAAAAAATACATCTAAGCTAACAAATATATGAGGTTCGATCTTGGCTAAGCAAAAGAAACCAGCCGTTAAAAAAAAGGCCGAAAAACTTACGGTTTCATTACCTTCAAACATTTCGACATATTTCGAAGATGCTGGAATAGGATATGGGGCTGTCATAGACACCGTTTTCAATATGGCAGGACTTGCGCATGTTAAACCAGATGTGAATTGCTCCTATCATTATCGGGATATAGGATATCAATGTTCATCGGAGTTGAGTGTGACTTTCAAAAAATCGGGCGAGACTGTCCAGATTTGTCACCGGCCCGGTAGATATGAAGAAAATGCTGATAGCCTGAAAGCCGCTTTGAAAGGGTTTGAAACTCCTGATGCGGGATAAGCTTTAATTTTTCGTTCTTTTAATCTTTGCAACACCGTTTCTTGATGCTATAAACCATTTCGGATGAACCATCCCCGCGTGGCCCCATGGCGGAATTGGTAGACGCACACGACTTAAAATCGTGAGTCTTTAGGACGTCCCGGTTCAAGTCCGGGTGGGGCCACCATTTTCCAAATACGTTTTCAATATAGAAGCTGCGCTAGTAAGTTTTTGCGTATTGGCTGATCTAAGCACAATATTTACACCTAATTTCCCATCTTTTAGATGTGGGTAGGAGCCGATACTCACTTCTGGGGTTTCTTTCTGCAAGTCTGCCAGAAAAGAGGCAATCTGACTTTCCGGGAAGGGGCAGGGAACGGTTTCCGAGTGGATGATGTCGCCGCCTTTTAAAGTTGGTAATATTGCATCCATCATGGCTTCCATAATTTTTGGCACACCTGCCATGACGTAAACATTTTCAATTTTAAAACCGGGTGCGCCCGAAACTATGTTTTCAATTATTTCAACATTCTCGGGCATCATAGCCATTCGAATGCGTGCATCTGTGAGATTTTCTTCGCCATAATGTGCCAGTAGCTTTTTGTAAGCCCATTCATTCCTTAAGAAATTTTGGTTAAAGGCCTTGGCAATGCAAGCCGCGGTTATATCATCATGCGTGGGGCCGATACCACCAGTTGTAAAAACATAACTATGTGCTGTTCGCATCTCATTGACGGCGGAAATGATCTTATCTTCCCTATCGGGCACAACACGTATATCACCAAGTTGTATACCTATTTCCCCAAGGCGCAGGGCAATGTGGCGACTGTTTGTATCTTGGGTTCTACCCGATAGAATTTCGTCACCAATAACTATAACAGCGGCGGAAACATAGTTTGAGGCATTAGTTTTTGTAGATTCTTTCATGTCTTTCAGATTAAAATATGTTATCCAGAAGGTGAAGCAAGATTATTAAATTAAATCGGAAAGTTTATGTACAGTTTAAAACAAACAGATGAAGGAATAGACCTCTACGGAGAAGCNGGCTTTGAAGGTATGAGAAAGGCCGGNAANNTGGCTGCGGAGGTTCTGGACATGATTACTGATCACGTTGTACCGGGTGTTACGACTGATGAGCTGAATACGTTATGCCATAAATATATTCTTGATCATGGCGCAACACCAGCCCCGCTAAACTATAAGGGCTTTCCTAAATCAATCTGTACCTCAATCAATAATGTCGTTTGCCATGGTATACCCGGGCCGAAAACTCTGATTGAAGGTGATATAATGAATATAGATGTCACCGTTATTCTGGACGGTTGGTATGGGGATACCAGCAGAATGTATGTGCTTGGTGATAAAGTGTCGGTCAAGGCACAAAAACTAGTTGATGTAACATATGACTCGCTCATGCGCGGGATAGAGGCTGTGAAGCCTGGGAATACATTGCGTGATATTGGTCGCGCTATTCAAGAAGTGGCCCACGAAAACCGTTTTGGTGTAGTTCGTGATTTTTGTGGTCATGGTCTGGGCCGCGCGTTTCATACGCCACCATCCATCCTGCATTATGATGACCCTCTTTTAACAACTGTTCTAGAGCCTGGTATGTTTTTCACTATCGAGCCGATGCTTAATGCCGGAAAATGGCCCACTAAAATATTGAACGATGGGTGGACTGCCGTAACGAAAGATAGATCACTTTCAGCGCAGTTTGAACATTCACTTGCAGTAACGGATGACGGTTATGAAATCTTTACGCTTTCTCCTAAAGGCTATACGAAGCCGCCTTACGCGTAACTTTCAATGACTGTGGAGAAACCTCATCATTCTGGTCACAGAGACAGGCTACGTGAAAGGTTTATAGATGCACCCGAGGCTTTACCTGATTACGAACTTCTGGAGCTTCTTCTTTTTCTTGCTATACCAAGGCGCGATGTAAAACCAATTGCCAAAGACCTTATCGCAAAATTTAAAGATCTGAACGGCGTTTTAAGAGCCAGTCCTGAAGAGCTTGAGCAGGTCAAAGGTGTTTCCCGCAATACTGCAATCGCGCTCAGAACCGTGCAGGCTGCAGGTCTTCGCGTATTACGTCAGAATGTAATGAAGCAACCTGTTCTCAATTCATGGTCAAAGCTGATTGATTATCTTACAGCGTCCATGTCGGAAGAAAGCCGTGAGCATTTCCGCCTGCTTTTTCTTAATAAGAAAAATGAATTGATTGCCGATGAGTTACAAGGGTCAGGCATGGTTGACCATACTCCTGCCTATCCACGCGAAATTATGAAACGGGCGCTGGAGGTTGGTGCAACGGCACTTATTATGGTGCATAATCACCCAAGCGGAGATCCTTCACCATCGCGCGCAGATTTAGACCTTACAAATGCGGTCATCGCTGCAGCAGCAACATTCGATATAGCTGTGCATGACCATATAATCATCTCCCGAAATGGCTATACCAGTTTCAGATCCGAAGGTTTGATATAGAAGTTTGAAAAGTTTTAAATGAGAGAAAACCCAAAATTTACTAATATCTTTAAAAGAGCTGCACACGAGTTCTCTATTAGTCGTCTTCCGCATGGACATCTTTCTGTTTTAGGGAAACCAACTCTTCGTGTCATGGATATTAACGGAAATCACACCGAAAATAGTGGGCTGGATGAAAAATACGGCTATGCCCTAAATCCCAAGGTTCAGCCTGACTACGGTCGCTTGGGCCGCTTTCAGAAATTAATTCTGAAGATGATGGGAGGTGGGTATCAGTTTCTGGGGAAATCTATGTTTAAACATTTTAAAAGAAACCCTTGGAACGTTGCCGCATTGGCAATCATACCTTTATCAGTTCCAGTAACACTATTGGGGTTTGGAGGTTATACAGCATTTGCAAAAAGCAAGAATGCCCGTGAATACAGACAGGATTTTTATGAGGGGTGGAACGCTGACTTTTCTAACCCTGATAAACTACCGATGACCTCAGCTTTTATAGATTTTAGAAAAGATGACGGCACACCTGTAATAATGCCTTCTAATTACTTGCGTTCAATTCGCTACGACTTCATGGATCAAATTAGAAGGGACGTCTTTAAAATAAAATTGCCCTTCAAACTGAAATCGCATTTCGAAAAGACTTTGCCTGTTGCGGTTTCATTTTCTATTTACGAAGAAAATAATGATAAAATTTTACATGTGCCTGTTGTGGTTTAATCTAAATACAGGGTGGAAGTTTACTTTAAAATAGGCTAAGTCTAATTCCCATGATACCACGCTATTCACGCCCCGAAATGTCGGCTATTTGGGAGCCGGAAAACAAGTTCAATATCTGGCTTGAAATTGAAACCCTAGCCTCTGAAAAAATGGCAGATTTGGGGCTTGTGCCTAAATCCGTGCCTGTAAGTTTACGTGAAAAGGGGGGCTTTGAGGTTGATCGGATTGACGAGATAGAAAAAGAAGTTAAACATGATGTCATCGCTTTCTTAACATCAGTTGCCGAACATGTCGGTGAAGACAGTCGCTATGTACATCAAGGCATGACGTCCTCAGATGTGGTGGACACAGCTTTGGCTGTACAACTAAAGCAAGCTGGGGAAATCCTGGTGGCGGATCTTGATGGAATTCTGGAAGCCCTTAAGAAGAAGTCTTTAGAACACAGGAATACATTATGTATTGGTCGCTCACACGGCATACATGCCGAACCAACGACATTCGGATTGAAGCTTGCCGGACATTATGCGGCATTTGCCCGCGCAAAGAAACGTATGGAAGCTGCGGTTAAGGAGATTTCCGTTTGCGCAATTTCCGGTGCAGTTGGAACTTATGCAACTCTCGATCCCTCTGTTGAGGCCTATGTGGCTGAAAAGCTAAACCTTAGACCTGAAACCGTTTCAACGCAGGTTATACCGCGTGACCGCCACGCCATGTATTTCTCAACACTGGCAGTCATTGCTTCCTCAATAGAAAACCTGTCTGTCGAAATTCGTCATTTGCAACGTTCAGAAGTGCGTGAGGCAGAGGAATTTTTCTCGAAAGGTCAAAAGGGCAGCTCTGCAATGCCTCATAAACGCAACCCTATATTGTCTGAAAATCTTACTGGGCTTGCTCGTGTGGTCAGATCTTCTGTTACGCCAGCACTTGAAAATGTAGCGTTATGGCATGAGCGCGACATTTCGCACTCCTCTGTTGAACGTATGATCGCTCCGGATGCAACAGTTACTCTTGATTTTGCTCTTGGTCGTCTCAAGGGCCTAATCGAAAACCTGTTGGTCTATCCTGATACGATGAAGAATAATTTGGAAAAACTCGGTGGGCTGGTATTTTCACAGCGAACTTTGCTTGCATTGACGCAAGCCGGAATATCACGTGAAAATGCCTATCGCATAGTTCAGAGAAACGCTATGAAGGTTTGGGAATGTGGTGCAAAAACCGATTTTAAAACATTTCTTTTAGAAGATAGTGAGGTAACAGAAAGATTATCTAAGGAAGACCTTGATAAAATTTTTGATTACAATGCATATCTCAAGAATCTGGATTTGATTTTTGAACGGGTATTCTAAGCCTTTTCCACTATCAAAAGTTTTTCTATAAGAATTTAATTGAAAATCATTCTCATTTGGGGGTAGTATAGTCCCATAATGATAATATGTTCTTGCAATGTAATACGAGACAGGGATTTCAATAAAGCAGGTATGCCGCAAGCCAAAAGCTGCGCGGATGTTAAGAAAGCATATCTGAAAGCTTCAGGTGGTAAAAAACCGAATTGTGGTACATGTATTAAGTCTGAATGTGACCGTGTACGCCAATTAGGATAAACCTTTTGCTTTTTAGCTAATTAGTTTCTGATTCTCCCTTGACGCTGGGCGTAAACCCTGTTTTTCTTGGCAATCTAAACGATTGCAAAGGAGGCAATTTTTATGAGCCGTTTATTATTTTTAGCCCTATGGAGTATATTTATTATGACATCCACACCTTCTTCTGCCCAGGTTGCGGTAGATAGCAAATATCCAAA
>NZVS01000066.1 GCA_002701555.1 Alphaproteobacteria bacterium
AGGCGCGTAAGGTGCTTTTTTAAGTCGCCCTCGCGCAAATTTCCCTTGTTACGGTAGCTGGCAGGAATGTCTTTTAAATTATTGGTTTGTGTCATGGCACATAAACACTTATGATTTTTCTGCGCCTGACGCAATCTTAAAACCGGATAGCCTCCCATGAAAATTCTCTATTGCCACGATAATGTTTATTATAAGGATGATCAGGAAAAAAATTTTTCCGCCGGGCAATTTGGCTATGATTATTGGCAGCCCTATCTTGAAGCCTTTGGAAGTTTGACTGTTCTTGGTCGTGGAGAGCATTTACCCGATAATGCGGACATGCGAAAAATGTCGCGCAGTGATGGTCAGAATGTTGAAGTCAAAACTTTTAAAAATATTAATTCCCCACGGGGCCTTTGGGCGCATAAGGCGCAGGTTACTTCTGCAATATTAAAAGAGGTTGGTAACAGCGACGGCGTTATCATCCGTGCTATGTCTGAAATTGGCTGGATAGCCTTTAAAGAAGCAAGGCGGCTTGGACTACCAATTGCCCACGAACTCTCGGGCTGCCCTTGGGACAATACATGGAACCATGGGAGCCTGATTGGCAAGTTATATGCGCCAGTAAGATATTTGCGCGCCCGTAAAGTCGCACGCGAGGCAGATGGTGTAATCTATGTCACCCGCGACTTTCTTCCAACGCGCTACCCTGCAAAGGGCCTCACAGCTATCGCATCCAATGTAAGACTGGAAAAACCCAAACCAGCTGTTTTAGAAAGACGGAAAGAGAAAGTTGAAAGATCTTCCGCATATTTGTCAATCGGACTGATCGGTCAGCTTGATCATAAATTGAAAGGCATTGATGTTGCCATTAAAGCTCTGGCCGCATTTAAAGAAAAGCATCCTTCTTCAAATGTGAACCTACATCTTTTAGGTCCCGGAAACCCCAAAAAATACGAGACGCTTATAAAAGACTTGAACCTGACAAATAATATCAGCTTTGACGGGATTTTATCAGGTGGGCAAGCGGTCTATAACTGGCTGGACAATATTGATATCTATATCCAACCAAGCTTTCATGAGGGTTTGCCCCGCGCCCTGATAGAAGCCATGAGCCGCGGTTGCCCTTGTCTTGCCTCTACAGCTGGAGGAATACGCGAATTACTGGATGAAGATTTCCTTCACAAACCAGGTGACTATGATAAACTTGCGAAGGATATAGAAAAAATCCATACGTCCACACCTTCCGAATTAAAACAAATTTCTGAAACAAATTTTAAAAAGTCGCTACATTACACCTCTGAAAAACTGATACCTATACGCCAAGAGTTTTGGGGGAAATTTGCCAATACAGTGAAACAACACCATGGTTGATAAACATCTTCGAATTTTTGACAGGCCTTTTGCCCTTTCTATGGGGCCTCAAAGAGCCGGGACAAGTTGGCTGGACAGATATCTGCGTACGCGCGGTGATATTTGCTTGCCCTCTGAAGTTAAAGAGGTCTTTTACTTTGATCGTGATTATAATAGGGGCACCGCACACTATACAGCACATTTTAAACCGATACAGGATTACAGGCTTATCATGGAAATATCCACGACCAGCTTTGATCACATAGATGCTCCTGCACGTGTCTATGATACTCTTGGTCCGGATATAAAGTTGCTCTGCCCTTTAAGACACCCGGTCTTGAGATCTTATTCTTTGTATCTTCACTATAAAAGGTATGGCCTCGTGAGCGGCACTCTCCGCGAAGCGTGCAAGCAAAATCCTCAAATATTGGAAAGTAGCCATTATGCTGAAAACCTCGAACGCTGGATGAAATATTATCCGCTCAATAAAATTCATTTTGTTTATCAGGAACAGTTGGAAGCAGACCAAGAGGAATACATTCATCAGGTCTGCGCAGCTTTGGATATACCGTATATTCCTGCGCCAGAAGATGTTAAGGAGCGCTATAACGTTACTACCTATTCCAATTCCGGCGTAATTGCCACCTTGGCGCAACATACAGCCGATTGGCTACGACAAAGGCGAATTTATTTTATCATTAATTTTGCCAAAAAACTGGGCTTGAAAGAGCTCATTTTTGGAAAGGAAAACCCGGACGCAAAACGTGGTGGCATTCCAGAAGCCGAACATAAATGGCTTACGGAACGTCTTTTACCAGAAGTAAAAAAGCTGGAAGAATTACTGGGACGTGAAATAACAGAGTGGAAATAAAATGGGCCGGTTCTGTTGCGAGGCCCGACCCATGCCCCACCTTAGATAGTCAAAATCCAAGGAATTCAATTTTTGCAGTTAGTAACCTAATAAATTAGGCGGCAAGGGCGAATGCGCCATTGTCATTAGCTGCTACGACATTTGTGTTATCGTTTGCATTTATAATGCGTGGTCCTGTAACGAAGGTACCATCTCGAACGCCGCTTAATATCTTTACTACGCATGTCGATCCTGTTTCGGCCCCACAGAAGGACACAGAATAGATAAGACCTGCTCTCGATCAAATCTTCTATGCCCTTGTGGTGGAGCCGCCGGGCACTGCCCCCGGGTCCATAGACGTTTATTCCACATCAGCGTTTAGCGTCATACTCACCACGAATGGTGATAATCTATTATATAGTATTTATAAGGTAAAAATCAAGAATTTGCGCTGACCAAAGAAGCACAGGACAATTCATCCATTTCGCGGCGTGCATCGGAAAAAAGGTGACCTTCCTGAACATTCATGGTCAATTTAACCTGTTTGGGCCATAATACATCAGTGATCTCTTTCACAGGACGTCCCGCAAGCAAATTTCTTTCTACAAAGTCCGCAAATACAGGCATTTGGTAAGATTGGGCTAATAAAGCAGGACAAATTCCATAGCAATCTGCCAAGCTGATTATATCCTTATCAATTTTCTCATTCGTAAAATCTTTATCCAGAACTGCCATAGTTTCATACTTTCCCCAAAAAGGTTCATCTGAGCTGTAAACAGATAAGCGGGTGATTCGTTCCATATTTGTTATTGCACTGCGCAAATGACATCATTGTTGATGAGCGCATTTTTTGAGTCCAAAAGCCACCTCATATTCCTTATACTTACTGTAAGAATCATTATATAGAAGTGGAGAAGACGGTATTATGAAGCAATATCACGATTTGATGCGCCATGTTTTAGAAAATGGCGCCAAAAAAGAAGATAGAACCGGTACAGGAACTTTAAGTGTCTTCGGTTACCAAATGCGGTTCAATCTCGAGGACGGCTTTCCGCTTGTTACAACAAAAAAACTTCATCTTAAATCAATCATTCATGAACTTCTTTGGTTTTTGAAAGGTGATACGAATGTAAGCTACTTACAAGAAAATGGCGTACGCATTTGGAATGAATGGGCAGATGAGAATGGCAATTTAGGCCCTGTTTATGGTCATCAATGGCGTTCATGGCCTTCACCTGATGGTCACAAAATTGACCAGATATCAAATGTGATTGAGCGCATAAAGAATAACCCGGATGATCGTCGTTTAATTGTGTCTGCATGGAACGTGGGTGACATTCCAAAAATGGCACTTCCTCCCTGCCACTGCTTCTTCCAGTTTTATGTAGCAGACGGAAAACTGTCCTGCCAATTATATCAGCGCAGCGCCGATATCTTCCTTGGTGTTCCCTTCAACATCGCTTCATATGCGCTTCTTACTTTGATGGTGGCTCAAGTTTGTGGCCTTAAACCTGGTGACTTTGTGCACACATTTGGGGATGCACATATCTACTCCAATCACTTGGATCAGGTGGAACTGCAATTAAGCCGTGAACCATACAAGCTTCCTGAAATGCATCTTAATCCGCACGTTAAAAATATCTTTGATTTCAAATACGAAGATTTTGAATTGGTTGGTTATGAGGCACATCCACACATCAAGGGTAAAGTTGCAGTTTAAATGGTATCTGTTTCCATTATCGTCGCTGCATCTGAAAATAACGTTATAGGACGCGGCAATGAACTTGTCTGGCATATTCCAGAAGATTTTCGCTACTTTAAGGAAAAAACCTCTGGCAAGCCCTGTATCATGGGTCGCAAAACGTTTCAAAGCATCCTTGACCAGCTTGGCAAGCCTTTGCCAAAACGCACCAATATAGTTGTGACCCGCTCAGATTACGCGCATGACGGCGCAATATCCTGTCATTCGCTGGACGCTGCTATCAATCAGGCGAAGAGCGAACAGCCAGATGAAATTATGATTTGCGGTGGGCAGCAGATTTACAAACAGGCGCTAGTAGATGGTTTGGTTGACAAAATCTACCTTACACGTGTTTTAGAAACATATGAGGGCGATGCCTTTTTTCCGGAATTAGATGAAAGCCTCTGGAACAAAACAGAAGAGCGGAAAAGTCAAACCACATCCCCGCCCTGCCTGTTTCAGGTTTTTGAAAAGACCTGAGATCGCTTTACTATATCCTGCATAACATCGGCAGCATAATCTCCACCACCCCTGATCTTTATATCCAAGGGAATCGCTCCTAGGAACGGTATACTCCGCTTCTGGGCCTCTTCCGCGACATGACCATGATCAAAAATATGTGCCTCATGCCCGCAATTCTCACAAATATAGGTGGACATATTTTCAATGAGGCCAAGCACGGGCACATTCGTTTTATTAAACATTTCAATTGCTTTACGCGCATCAATCAAAGCCAGATCCTGCGGTGTCGAGACAATAATTGCACCTGTCAGAGGGACCTTTTGTGCCATTGTTAATTGCGCATCACCTGTACCTGGTGGTAAATCGACTATCAAAGTATCAATGCCAGTCCAATCAACATCGCGTAGCATTTGGTAAATCGCGCTTTGCACCATCGGCCCACGCCATATCATCGGCGTGTCTTCTCCCACCAAGAAGCCGATCGACATAACTGATACATCCTTTGAAATTAAAGGAATAAGCTGTTTTTTATCGTTCAACTCAGGTTTTCTACCTTTTAAACCCATTAAATGCGGGATAGAGGGGCCATAAATATCCGCATCAAGTAAACCGACAGCGTGGCCATTTTTTGCTAATTCGACAGCCAATCCTGCTGCAACAGTTGATTTCCCAACACCTCCCTTGCCCGAAGCAACAGCGATGATGTTTTTGACGGGGAGGCTTAATGGCGGATTTTTATTCATGCCATGCGGATCTGGCACCTCCTTTGGGGGCGCTTTTTCAGCGGTCAATATCACAGATACCGATTTTGCATCAGGAAACGCATCTGTAACTTCATTTTCCACGTTTTGCCGAAAGTCTTCCAACTGCGCTCCCAAACTTCGATCTACTTTCAAAAGGATAGCGATCTGATCTTCTGAAATATCTGCATGTTCAACCATACCACTTTCCAGTAAATCACTTTCGTGGAGAGGGTTTTTTATTTCTTTCAAAACCTTAAGAAGAAAATCTTTGTTTAATCTTGTCATTTTTCTGGCCCAAACCTTGTTTTTCCACGTAAAAACGGTATTGTAACGGATACATTCAGCTATCTTTTCAAAAGAGAGACTACTATGGGTAATGATAACGGTAAAGACAAGGGTTCAGGCGATAAAGATAATAAACGCAAAAACCCTTGGGCAAAAGGTAACGTCGAGGATAAGCGAAATAGGGATATCTGGGCAAAAGGTCCTGCAAAAAAATCTCAGCATCACAGCGCAAGAAAACATAGTGGCTCTCCTCATAACTTTGAGGATGGATTTAAAAATCTGCAAAATAACTTTAAAGACATGATGCCTGGTTCTGTTGAGCCGTCCAAGTTTATATTACTTGGAATTATTGCTGTAGTTGTAATTTATCTTTTATCAGGCTTTTACTTTGTTCAGCCTAGCGAGCACAGCGTTGTTACGACTTTCGGTAAATACAGCAAAACGGTCGAACAACCAGGCCTAAAGTGGCATACTCCCTATCCTTTCCAATCTAATGAGATTGTAAATGTAACAAACGAACGCCGCGTACAAGTTGGTTTCAGAAGTTTTGCGACAAGTAACTCTAATTCTGGTGTACAGGATGTTGAAGACGAAAGTCTAATGCTGACCGGTGATGAAAACATTATCGATATCGATTTTGTGGTGCTTTGGCGTATCAGCGATGCGGCAAACTACATTTTCAATATTCGTGATCCCGAGGCAACAATCAAAATTGTTGCAGAGAGTGCGATGCGTGAAATTATCGGTCAAACCAATATACAACCCGCACTTACACAGGCTCGTGGTGAAATTCAGTCTGCTACGCGCGAGCTTATGCAACGAATGCTGGATGAATACGAGGCAGGTGTTAACGTAAACATTGTGCAGCTACAAAAAGTTGATCCGCCACAACCCGTCATCGATGCCTTTAACGAAGTACAAAGAGCGCGCCAGCAAAAAGAGCAACTTCGTAACCAAGCAGAAGCCTACCGGAATGATATTATCCCGCGCGCCCGAGGTGAGTCTGAAAAAATGCGTCAGCAAGCAGAAGCTTATAAGGAAGAAGTCGTCAACCAGGCCAAAGGGGATGCGCAGCGTTTTGTATCAGTTTATAACGCCTATACAAAAGGTCGTGACGTAACAGCCGAGCGTATGTATCTGGAAACTTTGGAAGATGTTTTGAATAATGCCAATACGATCATCCTGGACGGAAACAGCGGTAGTGGCACCGTTCCTTATCTATCGTTAAATGAACTACGGACACCGTCCTCTTCCCGTTCATCACCCCAGTCAACTGAACAAACAGGACAATAGGAGTTATCTTATGAATGATAAAAAAGCAGCTATAGGCCTTGTGGCCCTTATCGCCGTTATTGTCCTTTTGCTAGGTTCGGTGTTTATCGTGAAAGAAACAGAACAAGTGCTTGTCTTGCAATTCGGTGACCCCGTACAACAAATCACAAGCCCAGGACTTCATTTCAAAATTCCCCTTATTCAAAACCTTAAGGTTTTCGATAACCGGATTTTAAATGTTGACCCCCCTTCTGAAGAAGTTTTGCTTTCTGATCAAAAGCGTCTTGTAGTTGACACTTTTGCCCGTTACAGAATCTCGGATATGCTGAAATACTATCAAACGCTAGGTACGGAAAATGCCGCAGTACAACGCCTCTATAATATTATTACTTCGACGATGAGAAGCGAGCTGGGTAGAGCACCTTTACCGGATGTTCTTTCAGAAAAGCGTAAAGAGTTGATGCTGAGCATACAAAATACTGTTAATGACGAGACTTCACGTTTTGGAATTGAAATTGTTGATGTCCGAATTGTTCGGGCCGATCTTCCCGAGGAGGTTACCCAAGCAACTTACGACCGTATGCGCTCAGAACGTGAACGCGAAGCCCGCGAAGCGCGTGGTGAAGGTGAAGAGCTTTCCCTTCAAATTCGCTCGCGCGCTGATAAGGATCGCACAGTATTATTGTCAGAAGCACAAAGAGATGCGGAAATTGCACGGGGGCAAGGCGACGAAGAAGCCATCTCCATCTATGCAGAGGCTTTTAACCGTGACCCGCGCTTCTACGCATTTTACCGTTCTATGGAAGCTTATAAAAAATCTCTGGCAAATAAAGACAAAACGCTTGTTCTTTCACCTGACAGCGATTTCTTTAGATATCTGGAAAATAATCCTGCACGTTAAATATGCAGGATTTCTTCCTTTATATCTCTACTGCTTTTGCACTTATATTTGTAATAGAGGGTCTTCTTTACGCCTGTTTTCCAGAAACAATGAGACGTATTTTGGCCACTGCGCTGATGTTGCCAAAAGGTAAACTTCGGCACATCGGTTTTTCAATGTTTCTTTTTGGTGTGTTTCTTGTTCTCTTGATGGACAGGGTCCTTTGACTATCAGGTTGACTGGCGCGCCTTTTCGCTTATTTTAATATTTGTATCTGTTACGCTTTAATTATGCATGCTTAACCTTTAAAAGGAGAACATATTTCCATGTTTGCGCAATCCCTTCCTCGTATCGCCTTAGTATCATCCCTAATCATGTTTTCCAGTTTGGGAACGGCCCAACCGGTACAAGCCCAATCAGTTCTGGATGGTGATACCAAGGCTGCCGATGTTGCGCCGATGCGCGATGCACCATCAAGTTTTGCTGATTTGGCAGAGCGCCTTTCACCAACGGTTGTAAACATAAGCTCTACTCAAAAAGCTCAAGAATTACCAAATTTGCCGGAATTTCCCGAGTTTCCCGAAGGCTCACCATTTCAAGATTTCTTTAATGAATTTATGGGACAACGAGGCCAAGGCCTTCCAGTCGTTCCGCCTGCTTCATTGGGCTCCGGTTTTATCATAGATGGTAAAAAGGGTTATATCATTACCAACAGTCACGTTATACAAAATGCCGATGAAATACGTGTTACGTTTTTTGATGACACGACAGTTGATGCCGAAGTCGTCGGGGTTGACGAAAAAACTGATTTGGCACTTCTGAAAATTGAAACCCGAAAAAAATTACAGGCTGCAAAATTTGGCGAGAGCCACAATATGCGGGTTGGCGATTGGGTTCTTGCGATCGGAAACCCTTTTGGCCTTGGTGGAACAGTTACTGCGGGTATTATTTCAGCGCGCCAGCGTAATATCAATGCCGGACCCTATGATGATTTCATCCAAACAGATGCTTCAATAAACCGAGGTAACTCAGGTGGGCCGATGTTTAATTTGGATGGAGAGGTCATTGGCGTAAACACAGCAATTTTCTCTCCCACAGGGGGATCTGTCGGCATCGGATTTGCCATACCGTCAGATTTGGCAAAACCTGTCATTGAACAACTTATAAAGTATGGAAAAACCCGTCGCGGCTGGCTGGGAGTTAAAATTCAAACTGTTACTGAAGATATAGCAGAGAGTCTTGAGTTAGATGAACCCAGAGGTGCCCTTGTTGCCAATGTAGGCAAAGGTGGCCCCGCAGAAAAAGCGGGTCTTCAAACAGGTGACATTATTTTAAAGTTTGATGGTCACGATATTTCAGAAATGCGTACTCTTCCCAGAGTTGTCGCAGAAACAAACATCAACAGCAATGTCGACCTTGTCTATTGGCGTGATGGAGAAGAAAAAACCGTTTCTGTAACTGTCGGAGAACTTGAAAAAGCTGAAGAGGACGGCATTCTTCAAGGTAATCTCCCACAGCCTCCTCAAGAAGGTGTTAAGAATGAAATTACCGGTCTGACATTTGGGCAAGGTGAAGATGAAAACGATACCCGTATTATAATTACAGAAGTTGAGCGTGGAAGCGAGGCCGCCGATCAGGGTCTGATGGCTGGGGATATCCTTTTGGAGATAAACCAGACATCACCAGCCTCTCCTGAAAATGCTGATGCTCTTATTGGTAAAGCCGCAAATGATGGAAAAGAGTCAGTACTTCTTCTTGTCGACCCGCAAGGCGAAGGCGACTCGCGCTTTGTGGCACTGAACATTAAATAGGATAAAGTGTCTTCTCGACCCGAGAGAATTATATCAATTGTTGCTGGCCCGACTGCCAGTGGCAAATCAGCATATGCTTTGGAATTGGGTACAAAAAAGGGCGGTTGCGTTATTAACGCTGACGCCATGCAGCTTTACAAAGAATTGCCGATACTAACAGCACAGCCTTCTTATGAAGAGCAATCACAATCGCCACACAGACTTTACGGTGTACTTGACGCTAGCGAGCGTATAAATGCTGCACGGTGGTGTATATTGGCAAAGAAAGAAATTGAGCGCTGTTTTAAAGAAGGTTTACATCCTATTTTGACAGGAGGAACCGGATTTTATTTAAAGGCACTTACAGAAGGCCTCTCACCTATTCCTGACACATCTGATGAGATGCGCCGTAACTCTTTGGCAAGGGCGCGTGAAACAGGTTCAGAAAAATTTCATCTGGAGGTTAGTCAATTCGACCCTGAACTGGCTAAGCGCGTAAATCCGAATGATACACAAAGATTGGCTCATGGTTGGGCCGTTTTCCACGAAACAGGTAAGGCTTTATCAGAGTGGCAGAAATTACCGAAAATGCCCCCGCCTGCAAATTGGAAATTCGAAGTTGTTTTGATATTGCCTGAACGGGAAATGCTTTACGAACGTATTAAAAGACGGTTCGATCTAATGCTTGAAAATAATGTTATGGATGAAGTCTCGGACTTATCCAAAAGGATTGATAAAAATGAAGTTGAAAGTGATGCAAATATAATTATCGCACACGGATTCAGAGCGCTAAGAGATTATCTGCAAGGTAAAAAAACGCTCGAAGAAGCAAGGGAAACGGGGATTACAGACACGCGACATTATGCTAAACGGCAATATACGTGGTTTCGTCATCAAATCAAGGAAGACGCATATAATATCCAAAGCGTAAGGATACAAAGTCCTTAATACCTTCTTTTATATATTGCTTAATATTATTCAAACTATATTAAAACATTGCTTAATTGGTGTTACTATCTCCCGGTTGATAAGGAGATTTTCATGAAATTTTTTATATGTTTTCCAATATTAGTCGGACTAACTTCATGCCAAAGCCGCGAGGATAAAAATGGTGTAATGGCAAAAGGTTGCGAAGCTGCAGCACAAGGATTGATGGCAAACAGCAATGATCAGATAGACAGTATATCTTCTCAAACCTTTTCTAACAGCACGTATGGAAGCGGTTACAAATCCGTTTCACTCAAAGCAAACCTTATGAGAGATGGTTATCTTGAAGACGAAAATATAGAGTGTATTTTCTTTGAAAATGAAGGTCCCTTTGGAATTGGTTATTCAGCCGAATTTATTCATATTTCATTTAACGGCAATGATATAGGCAAGGACGCCGAGGGCAACATTAAGGGTGGAATAAACGACTTTATGTCTATAACAGATTCAGTTGGAAAAGCTACAAGGTAAAACATTAGTGGAAGAAAAAACTGACTTGGATGATAATGTTTTCTACGGCATAAGCTTTATCTCGCTGGCAGGGCTTTTCGTTACATTGATGAATGCGTGCGTAAAGCTTGCTTCTCAGAATTACGATGTTTTGGAAATTGTTTTTTACAGAGGGCTCTTCATACTTCCTCTTCTGTTTTTATATATGACCGTGACTCATAAATGGTCAGTTTTAAAAACCCGTGCACATAAAACTCATATCCTGCGTAGTGTAATGGGCACAATAAGTGTTTGTCTGGTTTACTTATCTTATTCCCTTTTACCTATGGCTGATGCAACTGCACTTTTAATGACATCTGGCCTGATCATTACTGCCCTTTCTTCCCCATTCTTAGGAGAGAAGGTAGGACCGCTTCGATGGGCAGCAGTGGTGCTTGGATTTGTCGGCGCTATTTTAGTAATCCAACCTGAAGGAAATAGTTTTAAGCCATTAGCAGGCAGTATTGCCTTATGTGGCGCTTTTACTATAGCAAGCGTCAATTTGCTACTCAGAAAACTCGGACGATCCGAACCGCCTTTAGCAACTATAACTTACTTCATGATTTGTAGCGTTACTGTTTCCGGTGTTTACGTTTTTTTCTATAAAGGCATAAATTTGGACATTGCAACTCTACATATACTTGTAGGAGTTGCTTTCTTTGCGTTACTTCAACAAATTTTTAAAACATATGCGACAGCTTTGGCAGAGGCTTCCGTGCTTAGCCCTTACACATATCTTAACCTGTTATGGGCTATAATTTTAGGTGTGATTATTTGGGATGAATGGCCTAGCCTTTCTGTATGGCTCGGAGGATTTATAATAATTGCGGCCAATGGTTTTGTTTTATGGAGAGAGCAGAAACTCAATAAAAACTTGTAAGCGAAGAAGATTTACAGTAAATTTAAAAAATTATGACAATTTCATACGAGCTATATTCAGGTCTTGATTTAATGGAGGCTCATGCCCGCAAGTTGGAAAAGCATGCCTTTCACCCTGATTACCTGACTATGGAAGCTTTTCTGCAACGCTCTCTTAACTATGCGCCCTATGAGATTGTCCTTACAAATATGTTTGTAGAAAAATTTAGATACTTCCTTTCCAAATCAAAATTCAGAAAAGAAATTGACCGCCTTTCTACCTGGACACCCAAAGAAATAATGCTGAAAATGGCACCTGTTATAGTGGGAACCATAAAAAAAGAAAAATATCTAGAAAAGGTTCATAATTTGGCAGATGGGCCCTATACTGCTATTTCTACAACAGATGCAACCCATGTTTATGGTCATGCCCAAAATTTTATTATCCATCTAATCCGTCAGATAATGCCGCATTCAGACCGGATTGGTACAGCAAAAAACTTGCCTTCGCCTCAACAGAATAAAGTTTTTAAAGGGAAAAAGATCACAGACCAATCTGCCTATACAATTCAAAAACCGGGCGGTCTTATTTTTTAGCCAGACTTTGCTGCTTATTGCAACACAAGTTCACCGTCTTTATAAACGCCTACAATTGTATTACAGCACCAGTCCCGAAGACGGAACATTTCAGGCGTATCTCCTGTAAAATCATATGCAGCATCTATAGTTTGAGCAACGCGCCGCTTGTCCCATCCTGAAAGGTGGTAAAAATTAGGACCTACGCGCATGTAAGCAATACCTTGCCTGTCAACGCCATGCTCTGCCAAAATATCTATTTTCCGCCACTGGTTAATCAGCCAGGCAGGGTTGGCATTATAAGGTGTTATATCATCATATTGGAAAGTCAGCTCGTGTTTCGGGTTTTCGTAACGATATTCAGGGTAGCTAAAAGGGTTGTTGTGACTATGTCCGTTCGTGCATGCCACGTTACCCAGCATAAGAACCCAAAATGATAAAAGGACAGTTTTTTTCACAGGATCAAACCCTTCTGCGGTGCTGTATTTAATGCTTGTTAACATTTACTCTGATATAATAAATACATGGTTAATATAATTGGTTCAGCTCTGCAAGGTATGAATGTCCAGACAAATAAACTGGCCAATGCCGCACATAACATCGCCAATTCAGGTGATAAAGGCGTGAATATCGAGGACTTAATTGATATTACAGAAGCGGAAATGGCTTACAAGGCTAATGTCCAGCTTATTCCGCGCGCCCGAGAAATGCATAACGNCCTGTTGCGCATTTTCGATAAAGAGGTTTAACATAGGTTTTCCCTTTCAAAAGTTTTAATCTTCACCTGAATGGTCACTGACCAAAATTTCACGTTTTCCTACATGGTTTGCAGGGCCGACAACGCCTTGACGCTCCATTTCTTCAATAATACGCGCAGCGCGGTTATATCCGATTTGCAAATATCTCTGGATATAGCTGGTCGAGGCTTTTTGCTCGCGAGCCACAAGCGCAACAGCCTGATCATATAGCTCATCCACGTCAGAGCCACTCTCTTCGCCGCCTATTCCAAGTAGATCCATACCGTTCTCAAGGCTACCTTCTGTGACCTCATCAAGATAATTTGGTTCGCCCTGAAGTTTAAGGAAGTTCACAACAGATTCCACCTCATCATCAGAAGTAAATGGGCCGTGAACACGGGTCAAACGGCCACCTCCAGCCATATAGAGCATATCACCCATACCAAGTAATTGTTCGGCTCCGCCATCACCAAGGATGGTTCGGCTATCTATTTTAGATGTTACCTGGAATGAAATACGTGTCGGGAAGTTGGCTTTAATAACCCCTGTGATCACATCAACGGATGGACGCTGTGTTGCCATGATCATATGAATGCCGGCTGCGCGTGCCATTTGTGCCAAACGTTGAATTGCCCCTTCTACATCTTTACCTGCAACCAGCATAAGATCGGCAAATTCGTCTATTAGAATGACTATATAGGGAAGTTCAGACATATCCATAGGCTGGTCTTCATAAACAGGCTTGCCGGAATCTACATCAAATCCTGTCTGGACTTTACGCATGATGACCTCGCCTTTTTTGCGAGCCTCTTCCATACGAGCATTATAGCCGTCAATATTTCGCACACCGAGTTTTGACATCGCACGATATCTTTTTTCCATCTCGGCCACGGCCCATTTAAGAGATACAACGGCTTTCCCCGGCTCTGTTACAACTTCGGAAAGAAGATGGGGGATGTCGTTATAAACTGACAATTCCAGCATTTTAGGATCAATCATTATAAAGCGGCATTTTTCTGGCGGAAGCTTATAAATAAGCGACATAATCATTGTGTTAACAGCAACAGATTTACCTGAGCCGGTTGTCCCAGCGACCAAAAGGTGAGGCATTTTAGCAAGGTCAGCGATGACAGGTTTGCCACCGATATTCTTTCCTAAAACCAAAGGAAGCTTCGCCTTGGTTTTATCGTAATCTTCCATCTCAAGCATTTCTCGCATATACACGGTCTGGCGTTTTTTATTAGGTATTTCGATACCAATAACGTTTCGCCCAGGAATTACACTTGCACGAACAGATACAGCAGACATTGAACGCGCTATGTCATCCGTTAAATTTACGATACGTGCCGATTTCGTTCCGGGTGCTGGTTCGAATTCGTATAATGTCACAACAGGTCCGGGGTGTATTGAGACAATTTCGCCCTCCACATTGAAATCCTGTAGAACATTTTCAAGAAATTCTGCATTGTGCTTTAGTGCCTCTTCATCCAAATATTCTTCAGTGACCTTAGGTACCTCATTCAACAGATCAGCTGTGGGATATTCCCAATCTCCGTCATCAAGGTTTAGTTTTCGCTGATTTTGTTGCTTCTTTTTAGGCGGTGTAGAACTTGTTTTTTCCTCTTTATTAGAAATCACCTCAATAGTTTTCTCAACGACAGATGGTTTGTTTTCTTTTTGAAGGACAGGTACTACTTTCTTTTTTGAAGTTTTTTCCACCTTCTTTTTAGGTGGAGCAATGTAATCAGGATCATTATATTTGCGTATCCAATCTTTTGAAGCATTAAGGCCCGCAATTATTTTGTAAAAACTACTTTCTACCGCAACTTTAGAAATAAAAGCAGCATTTGCCCAAGCCTGCCGGCTTATTGGTAGGGCAAGAGAAAGAAATACAATTCCAGCAAACGCAAAAATGCCCGCAAAAATACTGTGGCTCCAAGTACCTAGAAAAGATGAACTAAGATTGGATACACTGTTAAGAACAAGTGCTCCCCCAGCGCCCCCAGCATAAATATGCGGCAAAAATCCTAAAGATGGTATTCGCGCAAAAGCTGCAGCGAGTAGAACGAGTGAGCCTGCCAGCAAGCTAATCTTAAAAAAAGGTCTGGCTAACTTTCTTTCTTTCCAAAACTTTATACTCCAGGTAATTGCAGCAACAGGCAGTATGAAAGAAGCAAAACCAAAGATTTGTATTAAGAAATCTGAAAAAAACGCCCCTGCCTCACCCAGCCAGTTCTGTGTCGTTAAATTTTGTGTTGATGCTGAATTCAAGGATGGGTCGGCTGGCGAATAAGTAAAAAGAGCAACGAGAAGAGCTACTCCTATCAATGCTAAAGTCAGTGCACTTATATCCACCACCCGACGGGCCAAGAAAACTTTACCTCCGGACACAAGTGAACTTGTTAAATTAGATTTGCTTTTTCCAGCAGTAGCTTGGCGCGACATAAGAATAGAACCGTTTCGAAATTAATATAATTGGTGTGATATTACCGGGCGGAGAAATCGCCCGCTAGATTTGTGTAACTCTTTACATGATAAGGGGTCGAGGCATTTTATGCAAGGTTTTAAGAATTCAATGCTTTAAGATTTTTTTAACTTTTTATTTCTAAGCTATGAATGTGATTCGAGTTATCCACATGGATAGCTTTCTATTAAACAGTGTATCCTCACTGTCAATCAATCGGAGGTTAAATGGAAAATCTGCTTGGGCTTACCGGCAACAAAACGGCCATTTATACAGTTTATTCTTTTAGCCACCCCGTCTCGGATAAAAAAGGCTCCAGCTGGAGAAACCACGGTGAATGCACCTCTCGCGAAGAAGCTTTTTGGATTAGCCACCAATTGCAGAAATGCGAGGATTTTGCCCGCATAGAAGTTCGCTTACAAAAATTTGATGAAAAAACGAACCATTATACAGAACGCGCTGTAAAGGTTATTGATAAACGTGACCGTCAAACCAATCGATTTATCCGTTTTTTAAAGTTTTTTCCTGCAAATTGATGTCGCTTTCAAAGCCTGTTCAAACTATACTTCACTAATACATATTTATAGACTCACTGAAGCTTTTTGGCCCCTTGGTATGGACGACATAAAACGGTTTCCCAATAACTGGATTCGCAGTTCCTTAGCCTATCTAGTGCTTTTTCTGTTGTTTTGTTTTGAAACAGCATTCCTGCCCCATGCCTTCCCCCCTGAAATAAAGCTTTCACTTATTCCGGCAGCTATTTTTTATGTTGGATTATCGAATCCAGGACTACTCCCGTTTCTAGCGGTTTTTTTCATAGGGTTAATTACTGATTTTATGAGCGATGCACCTGCCGGTCTGCACGCTCTATATTACTACCTAATTTTGCTTATCGCGCATTGGCAAAGAAGATATCTTTCGGGACAAACATTCTTTGTAAGCTGGCTTGCTTACGGGTTCATTCTTTTCACAGGGCAAATACTTTTATGGGCGGGATATAGCTTGTATTCTTTTTCATGGGTAAGAGGATTGTTTGTACTCGAAAATACACTTTATGGCATTTTCATCTTCCCTCTGGTTGTCCTTATATTTCATATGATATTAAAATACCAAACTGAACAGGACAGTTTATAAATTATGGGTTTTAAGTCACTTTTAAAAAAACGGAAACGTAAGCTGGGTCGTAGCGAGGATCGTGCCCAATCAGGAAGCGAAAACCAGAAATTAAACAGCTTTACAAAACGCGCCTTCCTGATTGCATCCGGCCAAGGCATGATAATATCAATCCTCGGTGCCCGCCTTGCATATTTACAAATAAAAGAGGGCGAGAAATACACCACTTTGTCAGAGGAAAACCGCATTAATGTTTTAATGCTCGCACCAGAACGCGGTCAGATTGTCGACCGTTATGGTGTTCCACTCGCCCTTAACACTCGTGATTTTCGTGCGGTTATAGTGCCTGAAAAAACAACTGACATAAAATCTGTTTTGGTAAAATTAAAAAAATATATTCCCTTAACTGACGGAGATATTGAACAGGTACTTAAAACGGTAAAACGCAGTTCACGTTTCACACCCGTTGAAATCGTTAATAATTTATCATGGGAAGATGTTGCAAAGTTGGAAGTCCACCGACCCAACCTGCCAGGCGTAATGGTAGAGGTAGGAAATATAAGGAATTATCCCCTCAAAGATACAACATCTCATTTGGTTGGGTATGTAGGACGTGTAAGTGAGAAAGAATTGAGTGGCGCACCGGTCGAGCTGTTACCAGGTTATAAAATTGGGAAAACCGCGCTTGAAAAGAAATACAACGATCTTCTTAAGGGGCAACCAGGCCAACGTGATGTTGAAGTTAATGCCGTGGGGCGAGAAATTCGTGATTTACAACGCGAAAACGCACTCACAGGTGAACGCCTTACATTGTCTGTAGATGCAGAATACCAGCGTTTTGTACAAGATAGTTTGGCTTCCCATCAAAGTGCTTCTGCAGTTGTTATGGATGCCCATAGCGGCGCGATTTATGCTTTGGCGTCATACCCGGGCTTCGATCCCAACCTTTTTGTTGATGGCATTGGTGTACAAGCCTGGAACGAGTTACTTTATGACCCGGCTTTTCCACTGACTAACAAAGCTGTTACAGGACAATACCCCCCCGGCTCAACCTATAAAATGGTTACAGCATTAGCAGGACTTGAAGCAGGACTTATAAAATCCGGCACGACACATCATTGTCCGGGCCATTATGATTTGGGAAACCACCGCTTCCACTGTTGGAAGCGTGGTGGTCATGGGCGTGTTAACCTGACCGAAGCCCTTGCGCAATCCTGTGACACGTTCTTTTATAAAGTTGCCAATGAAATGGATATTGATCAGTTGAAGGCTGTTTCGCTCCGTCTGGGACTTGGACAAGAATTAGGGGGTATCTTACCCGAGGAAAAGCCTGGTTTCATCCCGGATAAAGACTGGAAAAAAAGACGTTATGGTGAGAAGTGGCAAGCCGGGGAAACTATTGTTGCCAGCATCGGGCAAGGTTATGTTTTAACAACCCCCCTGCAGCTTGCAACAATGACAGCGAGACTTGTGAATGGTGGGAAGCAAGTAAATCCGTGGCTTGTCGGCTTTGAGGATGAAAAACCTATGTTTACAACTGAATGGCCGCAAATGGATATAAGCTCAGAGCACCTTGATATTATTAAGCGAGGCATGGATTCGGTTGTTATGGGCCCGACTGGAACAGCAAGGGGTAGTCGGATTGCAGACCCGAAATATTCCATGAGTGGTAAAACAGGTACAGCCCAAGTCAAAAGAATAACTACTGAAGAGCGCGCAAGGGGCGTTCGCCGCCAAGAAGATTTGCCTTGGAACCTGCGCCATCATGCCCTTTTTGTAGGTTATGGCCCGGTCGAAAACCCACGTTATGTCTGTTCAGTAGTGGTAGAACACGGCATAGGCGGATCATCTGCCGCAGCCCCGATAGCAAGGGATTTACTTCTAGAAATTCAGAAACGTGATCCAGCAAGCACTCCTTTAAAACCAAATGGTGGCCTATCAACAGCCCGAAATACCTCTGACAGGGTGAGAAAAGGATAAAGCCATGTTTATTGATACTCATACCCCCTTCAATGAAGACAATAAGATTATAAACAAGATTACAAGATTAAACTGGCCTCTCATTGGGCTGCTGTCAGCTTTAGCAGGGATTGGCGCATTATCACTATATTCTGCAGGCGGCGGATCAATAACCCCTTGGGCGGGAAAGCATATAATACGTTTCATGGTACTTATGGGAGGGGCAATTATCGTTTCACTGATCAATATTCGTCTTTGGTATCGCATGACTTACCCCATTTATGGAATTGGGCTTCTTCTNCTAATTATTGTGGAAATTACAGGACATATCGGCATGGGGGCACAAAGGTGGATTAATCTCGGCTTTATACAAATACAACCTTCCGAGCTGATGAAAATTGCAGTCATCATGGCTTTGGCTAAGTATTTTCATGCCGCCTCACGCGAGGATATGGCAAAGATCGGATTTCTTATTCCCCCACTGCTGATGATAGCATTACCTGTTGCGCTTGTTCTTATCCAGCCTGATCTCGGGACTTCTGTGATGGTTGTTGTTGCAGGCATAGCTATGTTTTTTATCGCGGGCGCCCCTTACTGGATGTTTATAACAGGGGGCGCTGCTGTTGCAGCTTCTATTCCTGTCCTTTGGATGTTTTTGCATGAATATCAGAAGAAACGTGTGATGACATTTCTAAACCCTGAAAGTGACCCATTTGGTTCCGGATATCATATTGCCCAATCAAAAATTGCCATCGGTTCCGGAGGGCTGGAAGGGAAAGGTTTTCTGAAAGGTTCACAAAGCCATTTAAGTTTTCTTCCCGAAAAAGAAACCGATTTTATTTTCACTTTGTGGGTTGAAGAATGGGGTTTTTTAGGTGGACTTATTCTACTGGCAATAAATGTTGCCATCATACTTTATGGTATTTGGATATCTTTCCGTTGCCGACATGCTTTTGGGCAGTTGCTTGCACTAGGTTTAATTATAAACTACTCGCTATATGTTTTTATCAACATCGGGATGGTTATGGGGCTTATACCAGTTGTTGGAGTACCTTTGCCTCTTGTATCTTATGGCGGAACAGCGATGCTGTCTGTTCTGATCGGGTTTGGTCTCATTATGTCTGCTTCCCTGCACAGTGATTGCAAGCTACCGAGAATGCAGTAAGTTGATTTACTGACAGAAGAGGATATCTAATAAGCTTATGGACATATCGATCTTAAATTCGTTTTCAGGTATACCTTTATGGGAAGTATTTCTGCGCGTTTTACTTGCCGGGTTTCTTGCATTCCTGATGGGGTACGAGCGGCAAAGCAAGGGTAAACCTATGGGATGTCGCAGCTATACGATTGTGTCAGTCACCACATGTCTACTTGCCATTATGGCGCTTGAGCTTTTTGCCCAGTATGGAAACGGAAACACAGATGAATTTCTTAACCTTGATCTCGGTAAGATAATTGCAGGAACGATCACAGGTATCGGTTTTTTGGGGGCAGGTGCCATACTTAAGGTTGATGACCACAAAGTCATAGGCACAACCACTGGCTCAAGCATATGGGCCGCCGGTATTTTTGGTCTTGTAATTGGCTTTGGATATTACATTTTGGCCGTTATCGGCTATATAACGCTTCTAGCGATTATCTGGGGAATTTCAAAACTTGAAATAAACCCGGGCGATAATTAAGGTTTATGCCCGGTTCGATTATATATAATTAAGCAGCTTCCTCGAAAGAAACCTGTTTTTCACGTAGCAGGTCGTGAAGTTCTCCTGTTTCATACATTTCACGAATAATGTCACAACCACCTACAAATTCACCTTTCACGTATAATTGTGGAATGGTTGGCCAATTTGCAAAATCTTTGATTCCCTGACGTATGTCATTATCTTCAAGTACATTGACATCCTTGAATGTAACACCAAGTTGTGAAAGAACCTGAACAGCGGCTGCTGAAAAACCGCACATTGGAAATGCAGCTGTACCCTTCATGTAAAGGACTACATCATTATTATTTATATCTTCTTTTATGCGGGTATAAACTATATTTTCCATTTTCTTTTCCTTTGTCACTATGATTATTCAATTATTCGGGAAGCCCTGTTTGCAAGGCAAGAGCGTGCAGTTGCCCACCCATTTTCCCCTGAAGGGCAGCGTAGACCATTTGGTGTTGCTGCACTCGGCTTTTCCCCTCGAAAGCTGCTGATAGAACGGTTGCGGCATAGTGATCGCCGTCGCCGCGCAAATCCTGGATATCTACAGATGCATCCGGTAATGCCTGCTTAATCATCTGTTCTATTTCTTGTGCATCCATTGCCATAGTTATTATCCAGTCTTCTTATTCATGAAGGTTGGTAACCAATCCTCATGAGAGGATATCAAATCAGCAACCTTTATATTATGATTATCGAATACTAACATATCAGAAACCGTCTTGCCTAGTTTTTGTACCGAGATATTTTTGCTTTTTGCTGTTTNCTCAAATTTATCCGTATCGCTTTTTGCTAATGAAACTACATATCTGGATTGATCTTCTCCAAACCAGAATTCAGGCGACACATTTTCAATATCAATTTGAACACCTATGTTTTTCGAAGCCATAGACATTTCAGCCAACGCGGTCATCAGACCCCCGCCACTGATATCATGGCAAGACGAGAGCATATTATCTTGTATACACTCACGAACAAACTCGCCGTTTCTCAGCTCTTCCCCTAGATCAACGGAAGGTGCTTGACCTGCTTCGATATCAAAAACATCTTTTGCATAAAGACTCTGTCCAAGGTGCAACCCTTCCTTTCCGATCATATAAACGACCTCGTCTGTTGCGCGGAAAGCAAGACCACAAGCGTTAGTATAATCCGGTATCAAACCGACTCCGCCTATTACAGGTGTTGGGAATATACCCTGACCATTTGTCTCATTATAAAGCGAAACATTTCCGGAAATAACAGGATAAGACAAACTCCTGCACGCTTCTGCAATGCCCTCAATACACCCCACGAACTGTGCCATGATTTCTGGGCGCTCCGGATTACCAAAGTTTAGGTTATTGGTGACTGCTAGTGGTGTAGCGCCTGTTGCGCTGATGTTGCGATAACTCTCCGCAACGGCTTGTTTTCCGCCCTCATGTGGATTTGCAAAACAATATCTGGGGGTACAGTCAGATGTTATGGCCAAAGCTTTTTGAGTCCCCTCTACAATAACGAGGGCCGCATCCGCCGCCTTTAAACTTTGAGTATTTGTAATACCTGGGCTAAACACTGTCCGACCCATGACAAGTGAGTCATATTGTTCCCATATCCAGCGCTTTGATGCAAAATTAGGCTTTCCAACTAAAATAGCAAGATCCTTTAAAAGCTCTGTTGAGCTTCGATCTTTCCACGGTAGGTTGGCCGGCATTGATTTTGGCTGAGGGCTTTGGGTATGTGGCCGGTCATAAACCGGTGCCTTGTCAACAAGTGGCGGCACAGGAATATCACACCAGTCACGACCATACATGGACAGCTTAAGTTGCCTCTCTCTGGTGGTTTCACCGATAACCGCAAAATCCAGATCCCATTTATCAAAGACTGCGCGCGCCTGCTCTTCCGAGCCTGGCTTCAAAATCATTAACATCCGTTCCTGTGATTCAGACAACATGATTTCATAGGGAAGCATATTTAATTCACGTTGTGGAACGGCATCCAAATTAAGATGCACCCCTATTTCACCTTTATCGGCTATCTCGACTGATGAGGACGTTAGACCGGCTGCCCCCATATCCTGAATAGAAACAATGACGTCCATATCCATAAGTTCAAGACAAGCCTCCAAAAGAAGCTTTTCTGCAAACGGATCACCGACTTGCACAGTAGGCCTGTTTTCTGCCGAGTTGTCATCAAACTCGGCAGAAGCCATTGTTGCACCGTGAATTCCGTCGCGGCCAGTTTTTGATCCTATATAAACAATAGGCATATTGGGTTTTGCACCACGCGCATAATAAATTTTATCCTGATCGGCAACTCCCACCGTCATCGCATTTACCAAAATATTTCCGTTATAACTGTCATGAAACTCTGTCTCACCACCCACCGTAGGCACGCCCATACAGTTCCCGTAGTGAGAGATTCCTGCCACAACACCATTTATAAGAGAACGAGTTTTAGGGTGATCCGGAGAACCAAAGCGGAGAGCATTAATATTTGCGACCGGACGCGCACCCATAGTGAAAACATCGCGCATGATACCACCCACGCCCGTTGCTGCTCCTTGGAAAGGTTCAATATAGGAAGGGTGATTATGAGATTCCATTTTAAAGACCGCTGCCTGATTATCACCTATATCGATCACCCCAGCATTTTCTCCCGGGCCTTGAATAACGTGAGGGGCTTCAGTTGGGAGCTTTTTTAAGTGAAGGCGCGAAGATTTATATGAACAGTGCTCTGACCACATCACCGAGAAAATCCCAAGCTCGGTATAGCTTGGGTCACGCCCGAGTATATCAAGAATATTACTGTATTCTTCCGTGTTTAACCCGAAGCTTTTGGCAAGTTCTGCATTTACCTCCGGCTCTTTCACATCTTTCATGATCTCTTCTTCCAATTTCATTAGTATCATTTTATTCGTCCTGATTTTCCGGTGTCACAATATATTCAGAACCCGGCCGTCCCGCCCCTGGTTTTTGCAATAATCTTATATAATTTGTTGTTTCGCCTCTCGCAAAAGGCGTTACTGTTACCATGTTATTTTTGACCTGCCCTACTTTCCCAATAGGCAAACCTGCTGGAAAAAGCCCGCCATCGCCTGACGTTATAATGCGCATATCTTTATTAACTGTAATGGTTTCAGGTATATATTCTAACAACAAAGCATCATCATTATGTCCTGTCAAAATAGCTTTTTGATTTGTGCCTTCAATCATAACCGGAATACGTGAATTAATGTCTCCCAAAAGTAACACACGCGATGTCTTCCCATTTACAGATATAACACGGCCTATTAAACCGCCCTCACCTATGACAGCTTGTCCTTCTGCAACGCCGTCATTTTCACCAGCATCAATTAAGACAGTTTTGATAAAAGGGCTTGCGGGGTCTGCTAATATACGCGTTGTCAGATAAGAGAGATTACCATCTATTTTTACATTCAGAAGCGCCTTTAGAGATTGGTTCTCCGCGCGCAAATATTGCGCCGTCTGATACCATTCATTCAGTCGTTCGTTTTCAGACCGCAAGTTCCTTATTTCTGCCTGCATAGCAGTAAAACTTGTTGTATTGGAAAGATAAGATCCTATGGCGTGGATAGGCGCCATAACTTTTGCCACTACTGGTGAAACAGTATCTTGTGTTGCTCCACGTGTGGAATCGAAAGTAACTATTTGCGTAAGTGACAGAAGCAATAGCAAAGCGGCAAGGCCACCGTATAAAATAGTTGGACTACCAAATATTTGTTCGGCCATCCTTGTAACTGATGATGACCGAGCTGATATGATTTTGCTTTTTTTACGACTGCGTTTTTTCACGAATTTTAAAAGTCCCGCCTCTTAAGCTCATTTAAAGACAGTTGAATATGATTTAATAAGCCCCGATAAGGACGTTTTTCAAGGCTTTCATTTCTTCCAAGGCGTGCCCGGTTCCAAGTGCAACACATGACAAGGGATCATCAGCTATAGTCACCGGGAGGCCTGTGGCATGGCGCAACACAAGGTCAAGATTTGCAAGCAAACCACCACCACCGGTCATAACAATTCCTTTATCGACGATATCGGCAGCTAGTTCGGGGGGCGTATGTTCCAGCGCAGTTTTAACAGCTTCTATAATTTGCCCGACAGGTTCGGCAAGACTTTCAGCAACCTGTCTTTCTGTTACAACAATTTCTTTAGGCACACCATTCATAAGATCGCGACCCTTAATCTCCATATAACGACCTTCGCCATCACCGGGAGGACAGGCAGAACCTATTTCTTTTTTTATTTTTTCGGCTGTGCTCTCACCAATAAGAAGGTTATGAACCCGGCGGATATAGGCAATAATCGCTTCATCCATTTTATCACCGCCAACCCGAACAGATTTGGCGTAAACGATGCCTCCCAGAGAAATAACAGCAACCTCTGTCGTTCCCCCACCAATATCTACCACCATTGACCCGGAAGGCTCGGTCACAGGAAGGCCTGCACCAATCGCGGCCGCCATAGGCTCTTCAATCAAGAAAACTTCACTGGCTCCGGCGCTTTCAGCTGACTCTACAATAGCTCTTTGCTCAACAGCAGTAGAGCCGGAAGGTACGCAAATGACCATTTTGGGAGATACAAATGAACGCCTGTTGTGCACCTTTCTTATGAAATGCTTAATCATTGCTTCAGTTACCTCGAAATCGGCAATAACACCATCTCTCAAGGGACGAATGGCAATGATGTTTCCGGGTGTGCGTCCCAACATCTGCTTTGCCTCATTCCCTACTGAATGTATTGTTTTCTTACCACCGTGAATAGAGATTGCCACAACGGACGGCTCATTCAAAACAATTCCACGGTCACGGACATAGACAAGGGTATTGGCCGTACCAAGGTCAATAGCCATATCAGCTGACATAAAATGAAATAATTTTGAAAACATATGTGGTTTTA
>NZVS01000067.1 GCA_002701555.1 Alphaproteobacteria bacterium
CTGAACCAGATATATCAGAGCCTTGAGAATATACCCTGCAAGTTTCAAAGATATTTGCACTTGGTCTGTCACCTGCACCACTTGTTGTAACATGGATGCCATTCACCCCAGGCGAAGTGATAAGAACATTACGAAATCTGTTCCAATAACATGGTTTTTCAATATCGGTATATCCGTCAAGAATAATACCTGTTTCTTGACCATGCAATGTAACATCTTCCAATAAATTCGCTACACAAGGACCTTCACGACCATAAAGCCTCACACCTGTTTCACCACTTGAGACCGTAAGGGTTTTCAAAACAGCATTACCTGCCACAATTTCAATGACCGTAAAGTCATCTGCATTAGCTTTTATAACAGTGTTAGCTCCTGCTCCCGACAAAACATGTCCTTCAGATAAAGTGATAGGCGCGGTTACAACATAAATGCCGGTTGGAACGTAAACATTTGCATGTGCCGCCAAAGCCTTTTGTATAGCAAGCGTATCGTCTGTTATACCATCTCCGGTCGCTCCAAAATCTTTAACTGATATTGCGTCATCAAGCTTGTCAGGCACAGAGCGAATAATCGCTCCTGAACCAGAGGCAGTAAATTCTGTTTCTGGCCCTATACCCTCAATCGGTAAAGCCACAGGGTTTCCATCGCTATCAAAACCCAATGCTTTCCCAGAGCGCTCTGCCTTTTCCGGTAAACTAGTTAATGATGGTGTTTCGCTTTCGTTAAACCGCAACATAGAGCTTTGTGCATTTGATACTTGTTGGATTGAGGCTGTCAGATAGTCCAGCTCGTTGTTAATAGCACGGGCTGAAAAATCACCGCCTTCAATAAAATCGGTCATACGTTCCAAAGGTAAAACCCTTTGCAGGGTAATAATTACTCCCGTTAGCGGGGCATTATCGAAAGTGACAGTTCCGCCATTTGTTCGACCTGCATAATGAATATCAAAACCTGTTTTTTGTGTTACTCCATCAAACTTGATGACGAGGTCTTCTGTTGCGAAAATAGGAAATGGATAAGTGAAAGTTTGATCATGCCCGTTTGCCAAATAGCGCACAAGCGGCGCCACCGCGGGCATTTTTACATGCTCGGTCATACTTTATTCCTTTAGCTGTTATTTTGTTATTAAGAGGTCGCGTTTAATATAGTTTTAAGCGTGTCGAATTTGTTATTTTGCTGTAATTGGGTTTTTTGCAAAACATTTAAACGCGCATTTTGTGATACGTCCAGATCATAGGCTGCGGACTTTAAACTATCCAGCCTCTCCCGCTCGGCCAACTCTGTTTCACTCTCATCAAAAAGCCCAAGCAGTATAGCTTCGGAGGAACCGTTAGCACTTGATATACCCTGCCCTCCTGATATGGCACGCTGCCTGGCTACAGCGCGCTTCAAAGCATCTCGCCTTTTGCGATCAGCCTGCTTTGCCTGTTCTGCGACTTGTTGTTTTTGTAATTCAGCGTTCTCTTGCCTTTGCTGCAATTCCAAATTCAATCTTTCCCTATCATATTTATATTGTTGTTGCTGGCTTGCGTAATCTACGGCCGGCCCTGCAAATGTTTTATACGCAGAATAGGCCGTACTCAGACCGCCTAGAACTGTTCCGATGGTTCCCAAAGGACTTGCCATTGCTCCCATAGTTATTCTCCTTGATTTAAGTGAATTGAAAATATTCAGTTATTAACACTAAGCTCCATGCTGACCGCCAATAGCGTGAATGGCAGTGGCAGATCCTGTTCGACCCGCCATAGAGGGACATTCAGGTTTTCACGCCAACCAAAAGCGCGCACACGAATATCGCCGCTGACTTCTGCCGGCGGTTCACCCAAAGTAATCTCGCCCTGATAAGGTTTTAGGGATACGGCCTTTAACCCCCTCCCCAAATCTACATTTAGTGCGGCCGTATTTTCCAGACGGAAGACGGCTTCAACCAGACGGACACTACGTCCTGCACCTGCGCCTTCCACTGCGGCAGGCGGCAAAGGCTCAATCATGTGTGTAAAAGGCAGACCAATTTGAACATGTGATGCTGGTTCGCTCAGACTTATCGCTCCGTTCAAAACTGTGCGTGCATCATGAACAACACCATTTGCCATGATATAGACTTCTTGTCCTTCCAAATGGTCAAGACCCGACCAAGTTGTTGTGGGGTTACCTGCCTCCCCCTCCAGCGCGCTATCCAACATGACGGTGTCATCAAATTGCTCAATAGTGTGATTGCCGTTTCGCTCTATAAGAAGATAAACTTCTTCACCAACAACCGACACCGATTTTACATGACCCAAAGTTTCGTGAAGCGTCCAAGCTGCAACTGCCTCTGCACGGTAAACGGTAAGTGTTGCGAACTGCCCGTCTTCGCGCACAATGAACAGTAATCTCCGCTTCTGGTCAAAATCTTGGTCAACCGGGTTTGTAATTATATGTCGTGATAAAAGAGCCAAATCCGTTGACTGATATGCCTGCTCAATATCCGTATAGAGAAACTCACGAATTTCCTGTTTATTCCTCGCCACAAACAAGGTCGCTCCATCTACGTCAATGGGTGGAATATAGCGGTCAATGACCGAACCGACACGTGTCTGACGATTCAACTGTACGGTTTCCGGTGTTAAGGGATTGCCTGTAACCATCCATTCCGCACCACTTGTAAAAACTTGCAGGTGACGGCCTGAGAATACTGCCCTTATGGCGTTAACCTGATCAGAAAGTATTGCAAATTCAATTGCCTCGTCATCAAGACCTTCCCCCAGATCAAAATTGAACAAGTCCCCCGATTTCGAAAACCATAGACGGTTTGGTAAATCTCTGGAACCACCAAGCACAAGTCTGTCCTGATGAAAAGCGACTGATGCCGGATATCCCCGCACTGGGCTGAATGCCTGCTCATCCCAGTCAATTGTCGCATCTGTATTTTCAAGGTCTTCAATCGTTATGACCGACACTACAGTTGCGGAATTAACGGAATCAATTTCTACATTTTTCCCGCCAATGCGCAGTCTTGTGCCGAGATGATCCGCCTCAAACACATCAGCACTGGAGGTCAGGGTAATAGATCCACTTGTTCCACTAGGTGTTAAGGTTACTTCGCTGTTAGCGAATTTATACATTGGCTGATAAATAATGCCCTCATCGGCAAAGAAACTCCATTCGGAAAGCCCCCAGCTGCCGCCCACTGTCCTGAATAACTTTTTTGGGGGCACATCTGGATGTACCATTAGCAAAGTGTCTGCACTTTGTGTCCAGACCAGCTCAGAAATTTGGTTTGTATTCCAAGGTGAACTGAGCGTTGCCACCTTCGTTCCCTGCAGGTAAATATCTATCTGCATATCTGTCAGCACGATTAAATACGTTTGCTGGGTGTTAAATTCAAATGAAACCAGACGTCCTTCACCGGGAACAGTATCTACATAATAAAGCCCTGCACGGCGTGTTACGCCTCCAGTTGGAAAGATAAAAAGATTGCGCAACGCCAAAGCACCATTTTCATAGGCTCGTAAATCGCCACGCCCCAGCAACTGGCGCGACACTTCCCCAGCGGTGAAGTTGGTTTTTATATCTGTGATTTTAACCATCGCTTTTCCTTGTAGTTTGTTTTAGTTCAATCGCGCGCATCAATCAGCGTAAAACGCTCAATACGCCCCGGTGTGTCCTGTTGTGCGTCAATCTGGCGAGCTCGGGCAAACTCAGTCTCTGCCATTTTGAACATTGCCTCGGCACGGGTTGTGCTTTCGGTCAGGGGGATTGTAAATTCGGCCGCCATACGCGAAATAAGTGCCGCATCGAAATAAGGTGGAAATTCCTCTTCCTCCGGACGAAAAAGATAAGTCAATATTACTTTCTCGGAATTGGTGTGGAGTGCGCCGCGCGCAATGCGGAAATTCAATCCCCGCCCCCTCCCGCCTGTCCCTGCAGATAGCGCCCGAAGAAAATCTGAGGGAAGTTCATAAGCATAGCTGTAATCAGCAACAGGGGAAGTTTCCAGTCTGTTCAGGGCAACCTGCCCAGTAGCAAAACTCCACCCATAGGCGGATAAAATCGCATCACGGGTCGGACCAAACAAGGCTCCGGCAATTTCGGACTCTGCCGTGCCATCAACAAATGAGGATATAGGTTGTGCGCCAATACGGATTAGAGCACGGCTGCACAAGGCAACATCATTAAGGGCCATGGGATAAGCCTTTCTTTTAAAAAATCTTAAGTTTTGGAAATAAAAAACTCCCCTGCCCTCGTTTTTTGGGCAGGGGAGTTCTGGCGATACTGACGGCTTGCACACATTTTAATCAGTCAAAAAGCGCGGCTTAATTCTATGCAGTGTATAAGGGGAGGATATTACTGCACTAGAATACCGCTTGTGAGGGGAAAGGACATACCCTTTGTCTGACGTCGTGCAAATATCAGCTATATTCCTTCATCAGGAATAGGCAGTGACGGTTACATCTACACCGTCATTTCCTGTCACAATGTAGAACACGCTAACAGGCGTGCCATCTGTATCGACATTCGAAATAATCAGATCATTAACGCGCAACATATCTTTTGCATCATTAAAGTAATCTGCCGTGGTTACCGAGGCGTCCTCGGTTGTGTAATGCCACATGGTAAAGTTATTGGCATATGCCAGGACGCTAAGGTCGCGTGGTTGGAAAGCCATAGTCTAACTCCTTTGTTTAGTTTGTTTAATCTGGTTTAGAAAATGGCCCTTTAAGCCGTTTCATCACAATCAATGACAACAACACCGTTCTCATCAATCAGGCTTGCGCCCTGGCTCATCATGTTGTTCACAAAATGCGCTGCACGGTCGCCATGCCATGAAATATCAGTCTGCACATCAGAACCTGATGCATGACCAACCGCTGTCTGGTGGAACCAGAAACAGGACCGAATACCAGCACCGTTATCAGGCAGTGCCGAGTGCGGGATCCATGTTGTACCAAGCCAGCGCTTTGCCTGTGTTCCACGCCACGGGAGTTCGTCCGCACCAATATAATCAGCAGATGAAAATTCATCGATTGCCAGGAGGTCGGACCACTGCTTCCAGCCTATTACAGCGAAGCGCTGACCGTCATCCGGTACATCTGCTTCACCCAAAAGCTCAAAGGCCTCTAGAATTTTGGCTTTTGTAAGTCCTGTTGTTTCATCATCAATAACATTTAACGATGCAGTATTAAGCGCACCGAGTATCAGTTCATCTGTTTTTCGGCCCAACGCGTAAGCCCCGGCATTAGCAATGACCTGACGCTCATCCATGTTAAGTTTTAACTCATCAAGGCGATCGATCCAGTCACCTGCATAATAATCTTGTAATACGCATTCTACTGAAGAATGTGCCAAGTTCATTACAGGCACCATACCATGCGTTGATTTTGTTGAAGCTGTTCCTTTGCCGACTTTTTGGAATACGGCTGTTGAGCCTTTGACGTCGTTAATTGAGCGAACGGTCGCTTTCAGTTTTGAGCCCATCCTTTGATAAGCTTCATGGACCTCTCGTTCAAATTGTTTGACGAAGGCCTCTGAAATCGTAGTAGACATATGAGTAACCTCATTTCTTAATTAAGGGTTTTTATGAAATGCGGGCGTGACAGTTGACCTACTCTCATATAAAAAGCGGGCTGTAACGGCAGCGGTTTTGAAAATTTTGAGAGGGCAACCTTTAAAAGAGGTTGTTATCCAGATAATAACACCAGTCAAATTGAAAGACGCAAATGTGGCGTTGATAAAACCAATATAGGATTAACTTCCTCTAGTTGTCAATTCTTTTTTTAAGTTTTTTTGCAAAAATTAATTTTTTTGTTGAAATCTTAACAAGAATCCGTAATATTTACGTAAATTACGGTAATGTGTGGTGTCTCTAACAATAGATATAAATGTAGGACACCTTCGATGATAAAATCATTTTTAAGAAATATGAGAACGAACGCTGCTATGAATACGCAAGCCCAACAGCTAGACAATAAACGCGCCTATCCTCGCAGGGATAATGATCGCTGTATTAGCGAAATAGATGGTAAAAGACATCCGGTAGAAGATTGGAGCTTTGGAGGTGTGCGTTTGATAGGCGATTTCAGAACTTATACAGTTGGCCAAAGCTTACCAGTGACAGTCAAATTTAAATTGCAAGATCAGATTATGCGCATTCATCATGCAGCAACTGTCGTACGTAGAAGTGGACAAAATATGGCTTTACAATTTGAGCCTTTGACACAAGATATGCGTACAAACTTCCAGAAAGTCGTTGATGATTTTAACGCACAGGAATTTGCAAGTTCCCAGGCATAACAGCTATTGACATCTAAATATTTTGTGCAGAAAAATTTAGATCGAGGATGTTAGTCTGATAAGGAAAAGGATGGGCGTTAACCCATCCTTTTTTTTAGTTTGATACTATTAGTTCCTATGACTTATAAATGTCTTCAAATCCCTTTGTAACTTTCGCAATAAATGATGGATCTTTTTCTTTCCAATATTTAGGATCCTTCATCATTGCGTATAAAGATTTTTCATCCTCAGCTCCATTAATATGCTGATCACTTTTTAACTTCAAAGAAGGTACTTCATTTTTCATCATACGATATAGTGCCATTATACCCTCATAAGAACTTGCCAATCCGGCCAATACATCATCGGGTAAGTTTTTGCGACCGTAACTAAGCATTTGCCTTGAAATTTCCTGCCATTTTTCCTGACTGCCAAATTTATCCACCAACTTCTCCACCTCACGGTCTGCCTGAAATTCTGCAGCCATATCGGCAATTAGTGGAATCATTTTTTCAGCAGCCGCATCATAAACTGTCTGAACCTGCGCTTGTGTAAAACCCATCTCAAAAAATTTCTGGTTAAGTTGCGGATCAACTGTGAAGAATTCATGGGGTATTTCTATGTCATAATCCTCTGCACAATCAGGACACCCAAGCATCCTTGCCATACGCGCTTTTTCTTCTTCGGTTTCAGGAGGCTTGGCTGTTTGTGAAAGTTTCCTTTCCAACTCCAAATAAGATTTGACCAAAGCTTCAATCCTTATCTCGCCTGTTTCGCTATCAATAAATTTTGAGGGTAAGGTCTGTTGTTTTTGCTTAACCGGATCATTATTTTTATCGTTTTCTAATAAATTATCACTCATTATCTTCTCCTTAAGTTTAGTGATTAAATTGTATTCTTTGTTCCGCGACTAGTAAGCCTATGGATAGTCGCTACAATGGCTCTTTGCCCTTCTTGATACCTCAGAAGTTCGTGCGAACTTTCTGCAGCTAACACGCGTGTAAATGTTATATTATCGAGATAGGCTAAAACTGTTTTACCATCCTCACTTGAGAAAAGGCGTGCGAATGCTTTCTCCGCTTTATCTGGATCCAAATTACTCAAGTGATTGATCTCTAAAGGCGAAGAATTTTTCTTTTTAAAAAAATCAAACACGAGCATCCTCACTTCTTTTTTCTAAGTTGTTTACTGGCAAAGCCGGAACACTGTTTACGAGATCACTAGGAACACCCAGTGCCTCAGCTAGAAAACTTGCCGCCTGAGGCAGGTTGATGGTTTGTGCAGCTTCTGGCCCCATTGCAATAACCGAATTTATCCAAGACAGTGTGTTTTGAACGTGTTTCTGCCCCTGGGTCCGGGCAAGAGGCGAGCGATAGTCGATTTCAACCATACGTCCGTCTATATTAATGTCCGGCACTTCGCCTCGTCGACGAAGTATTTCATATGCCCGGACAATTAACGGTGTAAGAAGTTCAGATTGAAGTCGGCCGTAAGATGCGCCAAGCAATAGAGACATCTCAGATGAACGCTCAAGAACTTCTGTTGCTGTCATTGATCGTGCTTCGATTTGAGGTAATCTGTCGACAAGCAAGGCATGCCGTATTCGTGCCCTTAAATCTTCTAATACGAGCTGTGATACATCAAAACGACCAGGCATATCCAGTGGGGTTAATCCTCTTGAACCAACGGCCTTGGGAATAATCGCCCCTGGAATAAGTTCTATATTAGCCGGATTAAGAACCCCGTCATCATCTGCCTGCCAGATCCCTGATATTGCAATTGAGGCATTTTTCAATATCAACTCAACGACTTTATTAGCTGTCTTAATATCAGGTAATACTTTCATCACCGGGGAACGCCCGTAAATCTCTCCGGGAGATTTCATCCAGCGAAAATTAATAAAGGGGTTATGTTCCAGACGGACATTTGCCAACTCTACTGCGTTATCCGCAACGCACGCACTGTACACATAGCCTTCATCTTCGGAAATGACACATTCTCGTACATAGTAAATTTCATTATTATTTTCACGCAACATTTGTTCAGGCAATTCAGCATAGGGATACCTGTCTCTGATTTGTACTGCCGTCATTTCAAGCTTTCGGTATGTATTTTCCAAACGACCATTGGTGCTTTCACCCATTGCTACGGACATAAGGGGAACTGATGTGAAATTAAAGGCCGACAGGGCACCTGGATCAGATTCTTCAAATAAAAGACTGGCCGTACCGCCCACTGTCAAATCCAGAAAACACTGGTGCAATTCGACCGAGAAATTACTGCGATCAAAATGTGATTGGACTGTCTTCGCGGCCTTTTCAAGTACGGAAGCCAATGGCTGCCTGTCAGACTCATCAACATCAGGCCCTGGCTTTAAACCAAACCATTGGGACCAGGGTGGTGTCAGGTGACCTAACAAAGAGGCTGCAAGTTGTTCGATTGCATCAGAGGCAGTTGCATCATAGAGTTCAGACCCTTTCCGCCCCCAATTTTTTCCACTAAAACCTGTGTTTTGATGTTGTGGCAAAGCATAGTTGTAACAATCCTGCCATAATTTTTTCCACTGGTCCTTAGCAGACATTGCACGTTTATATTTAAATTCATTTAATGTGGTTTCGGGCATTTTTTATTCTCCCAAAAGCGTTTTTCGTGAATTTGACGTATCTGTTTTTTCGGATAAAACACCTCTTAACCCTGTTAACACAGTTCCGAAACGGCCTCTTTGTCGCCTTAGTAAATTCTCGGTTCTTTGTTTTGAAGAACTTTCAGTATTGTCTTGAGCTTCATTATCAACGGGTCTTTCCTGATATACCGGCACTTCTCTTATGATTGTGCGGGTAGAGTAATTAGGTGACTTTGGTCCTGAGATTATACTTCCCATATCAATTCTCCTTTTTAATCTGATTGTTTTGTTTTAGAAATTTGTAAAGTTGGTACGGTGTTATTATATAACGGTCATGAATCCCCAGAACGCGTTTAACAGCCTCGACACACGTAAATAGCATTAAAGGTGCGGGTTTTGTTCGCTTGTAGTTGGGGTTAGCTGGTAAAATTTTATAATCTTTTGCGGTCAGCCAACCTATTAAGTCAAAGCTAAACGGGAGCTTCTGTACTACTATTTCAGTGTGATGGGACAGTGGATCAAACGTAATCCAATTTTTCCCGTCATTTAAAACTACAAAACAATGACGAAAACCTTTTTTCAAAAAATGTAGTATTTTTAATTCGCTATGGCCTGAAAATACGACCCACATCCTTTCCGAGGTTTTTGCTTTTTCCATTAATTCTAGGGCTTCCGAACTCATGTTCTAACCTCGCTGATATGCACATCATGGTATGTATGAGGAAAAGGTATTATTTTCCGTTCGATCACACCCTTATCCTCAAGAATTTCGGTTAGTATTTTCATGGCTTCGTACCACAAGTAATATGCTTTTTGTTCTTTTGGATGATATTTATCAGGAGCCATATTTCTAAGCCCGTAATGGCGCATTACATAAATATGGTCACGGCTTAAACGGCAGTTTCTGTACAATCTATCAACAATCTTAAGGATGTCTATTGCCTCGCAAGGTCTGATACAATGCCCTGCTCCTGCTGTAAACTTTGCACCTTCAGCCCTGGCTTTATAAGTATGTACAAACCAGAACCATGCCTCTTCAGCATCATCAAATAATGTAATGTTGAGCGTCGGATCATCTGAAGAATATGTATAAATCGTCACTGTTTCTCACCTTTTTGTTTTTTATTTGTTCCTTTTATGTTCTTATTGATGCCACATTTAAAATACTTGTCAAGAAAATAATAGGATTTTTTTCCTATTTGATATTTACAGTAGATATGGGAGGTTATTTACTATGTTTTCACACGATGATATCTGGAACGGGATCGACCGTTTGGCTTCAGCTCACGATCTTTCAACATCTGGGCTCGCTAAAAAGGCAGGCCTTGATCCTACTACATTTAATAAAAGCAAGCGCCAAACACCCGAGGGTAAACCTCGCTGGCCTTCAACTGAAAGCCTATCAAAAATACTTTCTGTAACAGGGGCTACCTTGACAGAGCTTACAGAATTAATTGAATCAAATGGAAAAAAACCATCCAAAAATGTTGATAAGACCCCTTTTTCGATAACCTCTTTTTCTTTTAAGGATATTGTTAAAAAACCTGGTTTTGACCCTTCTCACGCTAAACATAGTCCGGTTGATATCTCCCTAGAACATGTCTTTGATTTCGAAGATTTTTCTCAAGCTATGGTACTTTGCGTACTACTCGATACTGATGAATTCGAACCTACTTTCAAAAAGAATTCGAAACTTGTATGTCGCTTAAAAGAAAATTTTGTCAACAGTGGTCGTGTTTTGGCCAAAACATCTGATGGCAGGATTCTAATTGGTGAAATCAGCAGTGTAAGCAAAGAAACTCTAGAGTTAAAATGCCTAACTGGTAAAAACCCGTCCAGGCGTATTGAAGCTGGCGATATTTCATGGATTGCAGATATTATTTGGACATCTCAACCTTGATACAGATAACCATAGGCGATAAAACGAAATAACACCTAATCAAACTTGAAAAAGGATTACGAGGAAAGTTATGAGCACTTCATCTGAACTTAAGGCTGCAAAAGCTCTTTTGGATACAAAATGTGTTTTGTTTAATGCAAAAGAACCTTTTGTATTTACATCCGGTCGCATAAGCCCCGTATATGTCGATATACGCAGACTTATCGCATTTCCGGACCAAAGAAATATGCTAATGGAAATGGCATCTGAGAAACTACGCAACCTCAACCTTGATTATATTGCTGGAGGTGAGACAGCAGGCATTCCTTATGCTGCCTTTATCGCCGAGCGTCTAAGTAAGCCTATGCTTTATGTACGTAAGAAACCAAAAGGTTTTGGGCGCATGGCCCAAATCGAAGGCTGTATGGATGAAAACGGTAAATCGGTTATACTCGTTGAAGACCTGCAAACTGATGGTGGAAGTAAAAAACTTTTTATAGATGCTTTAAGGGAGGCCGGTGCAAAAGTAGAGCACTCTTTTGTTGTTTTTCATTACGGTATTTTTGATAAGTCAGTAGAAAACATGAAGAACCTTGGTGTGAATTTGCATGAACTTACAAATTGGTGGGCGGTATTAAAAGTTGCACGTGATAATAAATATTTCGATGATGAAACGCTGCAATCTGTCGAGTTTTTCTTAAACAATCCTGATGAATGGGCTGAAAAAAATGCCCATCTTGCAGACACTAAAACAGCATAAGGAATATAGAAATGAAATTGCATTTTCTCTATGCTGATTCACCTACAGCTGAAAAAGCTTATAAAGAGCTTACTGATCGATATGGTCAGTGCAAAAGGGAAGATGCAGACACACTTGTTGTGTTGGGCGGAGATGGAACAGTCCTGGAAACCCTTCATGAGGGTATAGAGCGTGGTGAAAACACACCTGTATACGGTCTTAACTATGGATCATTGGGTTTTTTGCTTAACCCTCAGACTGAAAGTATCGGTGATCTGCCCGAAAGAGTTGCAGCCAGTTCGCAAGTAACCATCCATCCATTACGCATGAATTGTGTTTGTGTTGATGGCAAAAAACATGATGCGATTGCTTTTAATGAAGTTTCTCTTATGCGTGAGCGTCGCCAAGCCGCAAAAATTGAAGTTCATATCAACAATATTAAGCGAATGGATGAGCTTGTTTGCGATGGTATCATGGTAGCAACCCCTGCAGGCAGTACGGCTTACAATCTTTCAGCACATGGGCCTATTCTCCCTATTGATGCTAACGTGTTAACTCTAACACCGATCTCAGCATTCCGCCCTAGGCGCTGGCGTGGGGCGGTATTGCCTGAAAAAGCATGTTTTTCTTTTAAAATTCTTGAACAAGAAAAAAGACCGGTTAGTGCAACTGCAGATTTTACGGAAATTCGTGAGGTTAGCGAAGTGAATGTCTGGCAAAGTAAGGACCTCTCTAAAACCCTTCTTTTTGACCCAGACCATAATCTGGAAGAGCGGATTTTACGCGAACAATTTGCAAGTTAGCATATTTTTAAAAATAGCTCTGGACGCGCAGTGCTGCTTGCAGTATAAAACCAGACGTTACCGACTTATCTTTTTTCCGTGCTCAGGTAGCTCAGTCGGTAGAGCAAAGGACTGAAAATCCTTGTGTCGCCGGTTCGATCCCGGCCCTGAGCACCACTTACCCTCCCCTTTTTTAATTAATATAAATAAAAAGCTGAGAGATAGCCTTTCCTAAGAAGCAAAATTTAGAATTTGCTAAAAATTAAGCCAATTTTAATGTCTTTTTAAGATAATTAAATATAATATTGAGTAATGGCAAGGAGTGCCATGAAAGATGTCATACAAGCAACAGAAGATGCGGAGACACTAATAAGATGGCCACCTATACTGGTGACAGCAATGATAATAATTTAGCCGCCGACAGTCAGGTCGATGCGGATGATCTCTTTTATGGAATGGACGGTAACGATTCCCTCTCAGCATATGGTGGGAATGATTTGCTTGATGGCGGGATGGGTGATGATAATTTATACGGAGGCGATGATGACGATATTTATATTTGGAGCTATGGTTTTGACAGGATTTACGATACACATGGGATTGACCGCATCCGCTTCACAATGCACAGTCTCAGCGACATCAGCTTCTCACGCAACGAAACATCGGACTTATTAATTTCAGTTCCCGGAAATAACCAAATCCGGGTTTCAAATCATTTTGCCACACATACAAGCGCTTATCGTATAGAATATATCGAGGTTGGCGGAACATTGATTGCCCTTCAGAATATAGATGCCTGGGTTTACGGCAACGATGAAGGGAATGTTTTACGCGGCGATGCGCCGACAGCGCTCTGGACTGACACAATGTATGGCGGCGATGGTAATGATGTTATCTATGGGTATACCCTGCGCGACATACTTTATGGGCAGGATGGCAATGACCGTCTCTACGGTGGTTCAGACGGTGATGAGCTTTGGGGCGGCAACGGTAATGACCAATTATTCGGAGAAGAAGGAGACGATGTCTTATACGGTGAGCTTGGTAATGATGACCTAAGCGGCGGTGACGGCACCGACTTGATGTATGGCGGCGATGGTGATGATACCCTTTCCGGCGGCAATGGTAATGATACACTCTATGGTGACAGTGGTCAGGACATATTAAATGGTGGTGCCGGGGCTGATGCTCTTTATGGTGGTGCCAATTCAGATGTTTTGAATGGTGGTAGTGGTAACGATATTTTATACGGCGGACTGGGTGATGATACTTTGGACGGCGGTGACGGAGATGACCAGGTCTTCGGCGAGGCAGGAAACGACATCTTAATGGGGTCTTTGGGGAATGATTATATAGATGGCGGAAACGGAACTGACACTATTAATTTCATTCAGGTCAATTACGGAATAAACTTTGATCTTGCAGCAGGGACAAATACCCTCAGCAATGGCGACACACAAATCTACGTCAGCATTGAAAACATTCGCGGTACTTATCACAACGATGTGATTTATGGCAATGGTGGCACCAATATTATTTACGGTGGCAGTGGTCGTGATGACCTTTTCGGTAACGGCGGCAATGACATTTTATATGGTGAAGACGGACATGATCGCCTGTGGGGCGGAGATGGTAATGACCAGCTTTACGGTGGCCTTTTGAATGATCAACTTTACGGCGGAAACGGCGACGACTTTTTATATGGCGAAACCGGAAATGATTATCTATTTGGCGATGGCGGTAATGATACCCTTTTCGGAGCACAGGGTAATGACCAGCTTAATGGGGGTTCAGGCAGCGATACACTATGGGGGGGCATAGGCAACGATATTCTTGATGGCGGTGATGATCTAGATGTTCTTTATGGCGAAGAGGGTGATGACATTCTTCGAGGGGGAGCAGGAACAGACTATATGTATGGTGATGACCGCTATTCAAATCCCGCATTCCCGAATGCTGGAAATGATGAACTCTACGGAGAAGGTGGATCTGACCGTATCTATGGCGGTGCAGGCGATGATCTTCTAGATGGGGGAGCAAGTTCAGATGCGCTTTATGGTGGCTCTGGTCGTGATACCTTCCATTATGGCACAGACAGCTTAAACCAACCTTATGATTTTATTGCAGATTTTGAGCTTGGCCCGAACGGAGACTATATAGATATTAGTGACGTTATAGATTATGGCCCAGGGGATGTCCTCTCTGATTTTGTATGGTTGCAGCCTACAAATTTCCACACACGATTATATATTGACGTTGATGGTACCGGCCCTCAAGGTGCTCAAATTCTTGCACAAATACAAAACCATCCTACACTGGATGTTGCACAACTTCTGGCAAATGGCCAGCTGATCGTTTAAATATTAACTGGTTCTGACGCGCCCTACAGCTTCATGCCAACGGGTAAGACCTTTTTTAGCATCCTCGCGCTGTATTTCAGGTTTATAGCTTCTGGAAAGCTTCCAACGGTCAGAAATATCTTTCTCGTCCTTATATAGTCCAGCCCCCAGCCCTGCAAGATAAGCAGCACCAAGTGCTGTTGACTCGCTTATCTCAGGTACATCTATTTGCGCCTGAACAAAATTAGCCAGGGTTTGACACATAAATTTGTTTGCGACCAATCCCCCATCAGCGCGAATGGTTTTTATTTCTAAACCTGTATCTTGCTGCATGGCATGGATGAGATCATATGTTTGAAAAGCCTGCGCCTCTAATGCTGCCCGGGTTATGTGAGCTTTGTTAGTTTCCCGACTTAAGTTCAATATAGCTGCTTTTGCACCGGGATCCCAATATGGTGCACCAAGCCCCGTGAAGGCCGGCACAAAAATGACTTCATTGCTGTCTTCAACAGATAGTGCCAATGTTTCGCTTTCCGAGGCTTCACAGAAAACATTCAGATTATCTCTCAACCATTGTATTGCAGCACCTGCAACAAAAATTGAACCTTCAACTGCATATTTAGGCCCCTGCCCTAAATCATAGGCAATAGTCGTGACCAAACCATTATGAGAAGAAGGAATATTAGTTCCAGTATTAATAAGTGCAAAACATCCAGTTCCATAAGTCGACTTAACCATCCCTTTATCAAAGCAAGCCTGTCCGACCAAGGCAGATTGCTGATCACCTGCCATTCCTGTTATTGGAAGATTTTGGCCTTGAAAAATCTTATCTGTTTCACCGAAATGGGCTGTGTTAGGTTTAACTTCCGGCAACATGTTTTTTGGAATATCGAAGATTTTAAGTAGCTCTTCGTCCCATTTACAGTCATGAATGTTGTATAATAAAGTGCGCGACGCATTCGTTATATCGGTTGCGTGCTCACGACCTTCTGTAAGATGCCATAGTAGAAAGCAATCGACTGTTCCGAAAAGAAGTTCCCCCTTTTCAGCTTTTTCTCTAACGTCCTCGACATTATCCAAAATCCAGGCAATTTTTGTAGCTGAAAAATACGGATCTATGACCAAACCTGTTTTTTGAGTTATTACTTGTTCATAGCCTTTGGCTTTCAAAGCTTCACAAATTTTAGCAGTTCTTCTGTCCTGCCAGACGATGGCGTTATAAACAGGTTCGCCTGTATCTTTATTCCATACTATTGTCGTTTCACGTTGATTGGTAATTCCTATCGCCCTGATATTACTAGCTTTTGAGGCAACATCCTTCGCACATTGCAATGTATCTTCTATTATAGCGTTGGCATCTTGTTCGACCCAGCCTTTATGTGGGTAAAAAAGTTTTAATTCTTGTTGAGATATCTCTTTTATTGTTGCATCACTATCAAACAGGATTGCTCTTGAACTTGTAGTACCTTGATCCAACGACAAAATCTCAAATGACATTTTTTACATACCTTCGTAATGATGAGTGTAATGCGTCCGCAATGCAGGTAAATCATTTGCAAGTTCGGCATATTCATTTTCATTTAAAAACAAACCTAGCTTGGAACGCCTGAATGAAATATCTTCAGCTGTTTTTGCAAATTCAAAACCTATTAAATACCCGATTTCCGACTCATACATTCCCGCACCGTAATATTTCCCCATATCTTCCAACGAATTTGCGCCATTAAGAAAGGTATCCATACGTGTACCGTAAGAGCGGACGTATCTCTCAAGAATATCAATCGGCAACCAAGGGTATTTTTGCGCCTGCTTGGAGATAAATCCATCGCGGTTCTGATAATCAAAATCACCGCCCGGTAGTCTTCTTCTAGCTGTCCAGCTATTCTTATTTTTTGACCGTATTACTTCTCCGAGAATATCTATTGCCTTTTCCGCCAAAGTACGCCCCGTAGTTATTTTACCACCAAACACAGACAGTATCGGCGCACCGTCATTATCAAGAATAAGCTTATAGTCACGCGTCACCGCTTTATCGCTTTTTCCATCCTCTTCTATCAATGGACGAATACCGGAATAAGCCCAGAGAATATCTTCCGGACTAATCTTACTTATGAATGCCCTGTTAACAGCTGCGCATAAATAATCAATTTCGCTCGAAGATATACGGATGTTACTCTGGGGGGTATCAATACCTTCTTCTGTCGTACCTATCAGCGTAAATTCGTTTTCATAAGGGATGGCAAACACTATTCTTTTATCTTTTTGCTGCAAAATATAAGCATGTTTACCCTCATATAGCCTTGGAACAATTATATGAGACCCTTTTACGAGTCTTGCTTCTGGTGTGTTGCCTTTTACAAGTTTGTACTTATCAAGCAAATCCCTGACCCATGGTCCCGCAGCATTTACTATTGATTTTGCTGTAATACAATATTCCTGATTTGTTTGAGCATCTTTAACTGTAACAAGCCAGCGTCCGCCTTTTCTCTCGACTTTCTCTACTGATGTATAAGTCCTTATATCTGCACCCTTATCAGCAGCGTCAACAGCGTTCAGAGTAACAAGCCTGCTGTCATCAACCCAACAGTCCGAGTATTTAAATCCGGCTTTATATTTATCATTAATCAGAGGTGTCCCGTACTCGCCTTTTTTCAAAGATACGGACTTGGATGACACCAGTAATCTATCTCGCTTTGCCAAATAGTCATAAAGGTATAATCCAAGTCTTATTAGGAACTTAGGTCTGAGATGTTTTTCATGGGGCAAAATAAAGTTGAGAGGCCAGATTATATGTGGCGCAGTCCTGAGCATGATATTCCGTTCCTGCAAAGCAGACCTTACCAATTTGAACTCGTAGTATTCCAGATACCTCAACCCACCATGGATAAGTTTTGTGCTAGACGAGGATGTTTCTTGCGCAAGGTCGCCACGTTCAAAAAGCACTGTTCGAATTCCACGTCCTGCGGCATCACGCGCAATCGCTGTTCCGTTTATGCCCCCGCCGATCACACATATATCAAAATTTAATGATCCTAAACTCATAGGCTCCAAAATATATCATAGGCTGTCTTTAATAAAGCCTCTTATCCTTTGTTAATGTAAATAAAAAAGGTTTAAAACTTGCATACATATATAATTTTGGCAGACTGTTTACTCAAAGTTTTCAAGTTAATCTATCAGTTTTATTTTTATTATTATGCGTTTTTTCTACGCAGCATTTTTTATCGGCTGTTACCTAAGCTTAAATTTATCTTTTGCTTTTGCTAAATCAGAAGCAACTCAGCTGAATACTATTGAGACAGCGCGAACCCTTCCTGTAGATACTTTTTCTCTGCAATTTGACTCACTCCCCCCCTATTATGGTGGGGCCTTAGGCATGCAATTTTCAGACCGATTTTATATGCAGCTTCGCCAGACCGTTCAAACATCAAATGTACTGAATGGCGGGAAAAGAGCTCTTCCCGGCCTGGATTTAAAACTAAAACTTTTAAATGAAACACATTTCATACCTCAAGTGGCACTCGGTTTAAAATCAGCAATCGGTCACAAAAAGCAGGCGGGAGAATATATAGCACTTACGAAAAGGTTCTATAACTTTGATGTCACGGGGGGGATGGCATGGGGGCGCTTGGGTAGTGCTGCGGATATTAAAAACCCGTTTCGGGTTTTATCCGAAAGTCACTTCGGTAAAAAAAGGCCGTTAGATGGCAACGATATGAATAAGGCGGCGGATTGGTTTACTGGTGAGAACGTTGCTTTTTTCGGAGGTGTATCATGGCAAACTCCTTACGAACCTTTAAAGCTCAACGTTGACTGGAATGGGGACGCTTACAGATCCGAAGAACAAACCGTAGCAGGTTATTCCACCCCTGACCGCTGGGCAATTGGCGCACAATATACTCCGTTCCCCTGGCTTGAATTATCAGGCGCCTATATAGGGGGTAATAAGTTCATGGCCAGAGCACGTCTTTTTAATCTCCTTTCAACGAAAGCGCCAAATAAAAACCTCAATAGTACGAATTATTATGACTCTGCCTATAACATCATTTCAATTGATAACAGCAGGAAAGAACATCCTAAACTACAACTGGCTTTGACCGACAATGCTTCAATGCCATATCAAATAGGAAAAAGTGCCGAACTCTACGCTACTAAAACCCGGCAAAAGGGTTTTCAAACACTTTCCATCCAGCCTGTTTATTTCGGTCTTAAAGGCCCCGAATTGGTTTTTCCCAAGCGCGGACTTGATAAAACCCTCGATGGTGCAGCCAGTAAAAATGAATTATGGCATAGCATGGAAGTTAAGAAAGATATGCCTTCTTTCTTAACTAATGGGTCTTTTCTTTCACTCAACCACAATAAATATGGTCTAAAAATTGAACATGTAGAAGATATTTCACAAGAATATCGTGCTTACATACACCGGACATCTTTGCTGGCTGAAGCACGTCAGATTCTTCCCTTCAATTTCACAGCCGGGTTTGGTCTCAGATTTCCCCTCTATGATTCTATGGATAATGCACTACTCCTAAAGAAATATCCTGGTAACGCGGTCAGGAGCGATGAGATTCTTTATGCAGATAATTTCGTAAACATTGATCGTGCTTATCTCGCAAAGCTTATCTCTTTAAGTCCCGATACCCATTTAGGTGTAAGCGCAGGCTATTTGGAAGAAATGTTTGCTGGTATTGGCGGAGAAATACTTTATCGCCCGTGGGAAAAGAGATGGGCTATAGGTGCAGAAGGATGGCTGGTTAAAAAGCGAGATGCAAAGTCAAGTATGGCAAGTAGCACAAAAGGTGACTTGATCCGGACGGGACACCTCAACTTGTATTATAATATTCCAAAAAACAATCTTACTGCTTCACTAAATGCCGGTTATTTTCTAGGCGAAGATATAGGTACGAAATTCGAGCTTAGCAAAAGCTTTTCTAACGGAGCGAAGATTTCTGGTTTTATAACAATGACCGACGAAACAGATAAAGATATCTTCGGTTCTGACATGGAGTATTATTCAGGACTCACCTTATCAATGCCTTTCAATGTGCCCAAAGCATCTGGTTTTATTAATAATATATGTTGCGAAGCAGAATTACAGCTTAGACCTATTGGTCGTGACAAAGGCCAAAAACTACGAACGCCTTTGCCGCTTTTCCAAATGTCAGAAAAAATTTCTTCACAACATTTAAAAGAGAATTGGGAAGATGTTGCTCCCTAAGATTTATTTGAGAAACACATCCTCTGCCATTTTATCGGCTATTTGATTAGTCGGCAGGTCCTCTTCCCTTGATCTTAAACATATTTCTCGTGTCGTATCACCAATTTCTTCGATCTTTGCAATCATGTTTTCACGTGTCATTTCATTGCCAAATGGATTTTTCCCAATTTGTGCGTAATAAGCATAAGCCACAGCGATTATACCGCCCGCATTTACAACATAATCGGGTGTATAAATGATGCCCTTATCGTGTAGTATTTTGCCATGTCTACGCTCTGCTAATTGATTATTTGCAGCACCACAAATTACTTTGGCTTTAATCTCCGGAATAGTTTTATCGTTTAGACCTCCTCCTAATGCACAGGGCGCAAAAACTTTCATATCCTGTTTATGAAGATCTTCAGGAGAGACAATTTTAACATTTGAAAACTCTCTTTCCGCTTTTTGCAAAGATTCTTGATTTATATCTGCAAGAACAAGTTCTGCACCTAATTCGTCAAGATGCCGTGCCAGTGCGTATCCAACTGCACCGAGACCTAAAATACCACATCTTACACCAACTAGTTTATTTCGCTCTCCGAATGCATTAGTAACATCCCTGACTGCACTAAAAACGCCGAGCGCTGTGAGCGGAGATGGATTTCCTGAAAGAGGTAAAGTTTCACTTGGCGGCAAACCTGAAACATAGCTTGTCGACTTGGATATAGAGACCATATCCTCTTCAGTTGTCCCCACATCTTCTGCCGTAACATAAAGTCCGCCTATTTTCTCAAGTCCTTCACCGAATGCTTCCATCATATTTGATGTTTTCGGTTTATCGGGCTTTGCAATTATGACAGACTTTCCTCCGCCTAGAGGTAGACCAGCAAGAGCTGATTTATAAGTCATCCCGCGTGAAAGACGCAAAACATCTGAATGTGCATCGGCTTCGTTTGTATAGGTGTAATATCTACATCCACCCAGTGCAGGACCCAAATTACTGTTATGAATTGCAACAAATGACAGTAGCCCAGTCGCTTTATCTTCCATTTTAAAAATTTTTTCATGCCCGTCATATTCGGGATGATCTGATAAGTCGATTTCGGTAACAACTGTCATATATATCCTTCTTTTGCTAGGACGTATTGTGCAGCATTTTAGACCAAAAAAAAACCGTCTTTAAAAAAGACGGCTAAGAAGTTTACGGGTACCAGAATGGAACTTTGAAAAAACTAACTAAACTACATATTAACTAAACTAAAACTTTAAACTTTTTCGCGGGTTTTTTAACTTTTAATAATAGGTCTCTCTAACCTCACCCTATATATTTAATTTACATAAAATTTTACATAAATGCAAGATCTTTTTTCTTTTATTTTGAAAGCGCTGAAATTATATATTTTATATCAGATGGATAGTCACATGAAAATGTCATATCTTTTTTTAGAATCGGATGTTCAAAATATAACTCTTTCGCGTGCAAAGCCTGCCTTTTAAACTTTGTGATGATTTCGATGGAATCACTATCCCATCCACCCCGCTTCAACGCGCCATTTACTGCAGTCACCTGAGGGCCATAAACTGAATCTCCCAAAACCGGCAGCCCCCTGTCTTGCATATGAACCCTAATTT
>NZVS01000068.1 GCA_002701555.1 Alphaproteobacteria bacterium
GAATGAAAGGTTCCGGGAGAGGGCGAGCATAAAATCATCAAATACATTCTGTTTGTTATGAAGACGCCCGCCATCATACCAATCCGAGCCAAATTCCCCGCCTCCACGTAAATTGGCAATAACGGCAATTCCACCTTCACGCACCCAAGCCATCCGTTTGAAAGAAAATCCGGGTTGCAGGGGCACATTGAAGCCACCATAACCATACAGATTTACGGCAGCCGTGCCGTCCATTTTTGTATCGGGATGACGGATAATGGTCATCGGAACCTTTGTGCCGTCCTTTGACGTTGCATATACACGTTCAACAAGACATTCATCCATATCCGCCTTTGCAGCCGAGGCTTTGAAAAGTGAAAGTGTATTTGTTCCCATATCATATTTGTATTGAGTCTGAGGCTTTTTATAGTCGCCAATGCTCACCAAAAAAGAGGTATCTCCTTCTTGGACACGACCTGTTGTTACTATGCTTTGCGGTGGAAGCGGCAGGTCGTGAACATGCTTGCCCTTGGCGTCGTACACTTTTATTTCGGTTGAACAATCTATTGTATAATCGGCATACACTTTGCCATCGTGCAAAAACGCATGCTCTAAAGGGCCGTCTTTATTTTCTTCAACAATTGTTTCCCAATTTTCAGGCTCGGGCTTGTCAGGATCAAAAGCGACAATTTTACCATTAGGCGCATCCTTGAATGTCGTCATATATATTTTGCCGTTAACGTCACCAATGGGGCTGTACTGACTGTCCAACGGTTTAAAAAGCTCTTTAAAGTCGCCGGAAGCACCGATTTTTCTGTAGGAAATACCATTATTTCTGTCTGTTCCTACGCGCAATGTAATAAATTCATAAGTACTTGATCTTGGTCTGTAAAAGGTCGGAATGGAGATATCGAGATCATCCCGTTCATAAACAAGTGTATCTTCTGCGGCAGGCTTTCCGATTGTATGGTGTTTAACAACCATACTTTTAGATTCTTCACCTTTTGGGTAGTTATAAGTGAAGCCTTTATGGCTGTCTTTGTCCCAAGACAAGGACGTAAAGCGACAATTCTCGATAACATCATCCAGGTCTTTGCCCGTTCTCACATCACGGATATGCATAGTTAACTTGTCGTCGCCATCTTGTGACAGAAGGTAAGCCACATATTTACCATCAGGGCTTGGGAATGTGCCGCGTAGATCAATGGTTCCGTCATCGCTTAATGTATTAGGGTCAATAAGAACGCGTTCATTTGTCCCTTTTTCATCATCAGCGACCATATATTTGCTTTGAGGATCAAGCCCTGCATTCACAGAATAGAAGAAACGCTTGCCATAGCGCGCAGGCATTGATTTTTTGGGATAATTCCACACATCTTTTAAGAAATCATAAAGGTCATTGCGACGATCATACCCTCCGATAAATTGTTGAAACCTGTCTTCATGCGCATGGGCCCATTTCAAAGTGGCCGGATCATCCATTGTTTCCAGGTGACGGTAAGGGTCGTCAATACGCACACCATGGAACATATCAAAATCTTTTCCTTTATAGGCGATCGGCCCCAACGGTATATTTGAAAATTTTTCGGCCAGTTTTCCCATGATGAATCCCTTGTTTTAAAATCTTTTATAAATATTACATTATGTTATTAAGTTTTAGTAATTTACCCGAGCATTTTGAATATGTCATAAATTACAAAGTTTTTTCTTTATCTTGTTTAATGGTTTAAGGTCTTAAGATCTATGAATGAGTTTGCTGCCCTTATCCTTGTTATGGTTTATGTCTTTTGTTCGGTGGGTTACACAACTCTCATCAAGCTTTCGGGCAACCGCCTTGTTTTGTTTGGTGCCCTGAATATCATTACTATTTTATTCGGATTTTTCTTTGCGTTTCTGGTTCCGCTTCCCAGTAAGGGAGTCGGATATGTGATTTTAGGCTCGATGATTTCTTACAATGTCATGCTGTTTTTTGCGGCGCGCGCTTATCACGTAACTGATATGAGCAAAGTCTATCCTATTTCTGTCGCGCTCAAATATACCCTCGTTATTTTATTCGGAAAATTGTTACTGGAAGAAACGGCAAACATATTTGAATGGATAGGGATTATTGGTATCGGCTGTGGAATTTTATTTCAGATGAACTGGTCAAGATTTCTGCATAAAGAAGATCTGCATTCATTGTTTTTTATTACAGGTATGGGAGTTTTCGGTGGTCTTCAATTTTGTCTAGATATCTATGGAACGCGACTTTCGGAAAACCCATTTACTTACATTGTCTGGTCTATGTTTTTAGGTATACCGGTTTCTCTATTTGCAATTATAAAATACAAGATTGGTCTTGTTGCTTTATTCCGGAAAGATTGGAAGCAGATTATTGCATCATCTTTTATGGATAATCTGGGTTATGCCTGCATCTTACTGGTGACGTACTGGCTGAAAATTCTTTATGTTTTGCCGGTAAGTAATTTGTCTATAGTTGTGGCAACCCTTATCGGGATTATTTCACTAAAAGAGTCAATGGCAAGACGACGTATAGCTTCGGCTGTTGTTATTTTCCTGTCTATTGCGCTTGTACAAATCTTTTAAGATCTTACCAAAAAAATCTTTTTGCTAATATATAGAGGGGCAAGGTTTCTTTGGAGCGGGTGATGGGAATCGAACCCACATAACTAGCTTGGAAGGCTAGGGCTTTACCACTAAGCTACACCCGCGATATTTGTCCCAAAGAACAAGAATAAATAATCACTAAAAGGACTCGACCATAAAATCAAGTCTTTTTGTTATTCGTTTTTATCAGGAAAAGTAAGTGTTACAGTTGTGCCCTTACCGTTACTGCTGGACAGTCGGATATCGGCATCGTGTAATTCAATGATATTTTTCACCAGAGATAACCCTAAGCCAGCCCCTGGCGTCTGCTCCACGCCTGTGCCACTTGATATTTTTTCAAAAGGTTTAAAGGCGCGCTCAATTTCGTCTTCCGATATACCGCTTCCTGTATCAGTGACTGAGATGATTACCATATCACTAACTCTTGTGGCATGCACCGTAATCTGACCTTTTTCCGGAGTATGTTTTATCGCGTTTCTAAGTAAATGCATCATGACCTGTTTAAGGCGTTGTTTGTCAGCATAAATCTGACCTGCTTTTTCTTCGACATCAAACTGAAGGGAAATTTGTTTACCCCGTGCCCATTCTTCTCCAAGTGTTGTTACTGGTTGCAGGACTTCTTTTACATCCACCATGGATTTATGAAGTTCCAGAATCCCGGCTTCAATACTGGTCAGGTCTAGTATGTCATCAATCAATTGCTTCAGCTGTATACCTGCAGAGCCGATATCTCGCGTATAGTCTTTTTGCCGATTGTTAAGCGGACCAAAAAATTCGCCTGAAAGCATTTCGTTAAATCCAATTATTGCATTTAGCGGGGTGCGGAGCTGATAAGAAACATTCGCCAAAAACTCTGTTTTTAATCTTTCGGCTGTTTCAAGGGCGCGGTTTTTATCACGTAATGCCTGTTCCATGCTCATGGAGTCAGTAATATCTGTATAGGTAAACAGGCTTCCTCCATCCGGCAAAGGTACCGCGGCAAAAGACAATATCTTGTCGTCATTGCGGCGTATGATGTTGGATTCTGTATCTCGGTTTTGAATGATAGACAGAAGGCTTTCCCGCCTTTTGTCCCATTCATCTTCTGTGTAAAACTTTTGGAATTTAGAACCAAGCTGGCTTAAATGTGGCTCACGGTTTAGGTCTTCCGGATTTAAATTCCATATTTCTGCATATGTAGGATTCCAGAGTTTTATGCGCCCGTCGCTTCCGTAAACAACTACACCCTCACTTAAATTATTGAGTGTTTCGCGCTGTACGGCGATGAGTGTATTATAAGAGGATTCAAGTTCCAGATTGCTGGTAACATCTTCAAAAATGAGCATCAGTCCGCCGGACGGATTAGGGATAGTCTGGCTTCTAAGAACAGTACCGTCAGGCAGAACAATCATATCTGTTTGAGGGTTTAAAAGCTTGGTAAAGCGGTCTAGCCACTCCTGCTTATAAGTCCTGAAGTCGGCCTGTTCCGGCAATCTCCGTGTTTCGCGCAATTTTTCCAAGATTTNACCAAAACGTGGTCGGCTGTTAAGCCACACCTCTTCCAGTCCCCAGAGATTTGCATAGGCCGCGTTGAAAAAGACGATTTTTTGGTGTTCATCAAATAATGCTACTGCAGCTTGTATGTTTTCTAATAGAGCGTGATATCCCGCCATTGTGCGTTTGGCGCTGGCTTCAGCTTCCTCATCAGCGGTCTTGTCCAAAAAAACAGCCAAAGTTTTATTCTGTCCTTCGAGATAGGTGAATTCAATATCAAAGCGGCGCCTTTCCCCCCCGATAACTGCATATGCGTTAAGGATGTCTTCAGACTGGTTTTCCCAGTCAACATAATCCTGCAAATCGATCTTTTTCTTCAAGCCTATGGATTTGAGCGAGAGAACATGTTGCTCCTTCAGAGCTTTTTCGGAGCTGGTATCAAAAAGGCCGGCATAGGCATCATTACACCATAGTAGTTTCCCCTCTCTGCAAAAAGCAGCGACAGGTGTTTCGATTGATTTAAGTGTAGCATTAAAAAAGACCGCATCTGCCCTATCCTTTACTGCCCTGTCTTCCAATGACTGCCTTTCGATATAGGTCTCTGTGACATTTTCAAGCCACAGAATTTGTAGTTTACCGTTGGGGGTCTCTTTTTTACAAAATGAGAGTTTTAAAAAATCCTGGGTATTGGTTTGTACAATAATTTCGTAATCGTTCTCATGTTTTAATTTTTTAAGAGAGTTTCTGAAAAGATCTGCTGAGCCACGTGTAAAGTTTCTGGATATATCTTCGGGATCTTTAATTTCATCTATACCGAATTTATGAGTCAGGTCATCACTGTATTCAAATATATCATTACTATCCCAGACAATATATGAGAGTGGTGCACAATCAAGCAAAGCGCGCATTTCCTGTTTATACTTCTCGCGACTTTTGCCACCAAAACAGGTTAGAAAGGATTTTATTTTATGGCCTTGAAAACTCATATGGTTACAGTTTAGTAGTGCCAGCCGAAATCAGCAAGGTGGAAATTCAAGTTTATATGACTTAAAAAAGTTTGATCAAGACCACATTATAAGCGTATCTTTCATATAATGGATGAAGTTTATCAATGTAATACGGAAGAAGAAACCTGTCGCATAGCCGCGCAACTCGCGGAAGATTTAAAGTGCGGGGATATCGTTTTGCTAAAAGGAACTTTGGGGGCAGGCAAAACGGTGTTTGCCCGTGCCCTCATCAGGGCCCTATGTGGTAATAAAGAACTTAACGTCCCAAGCCCGACTTTCACATTACTACAAACATATGATTACGCTTATGGAGAGATATGGCATTTCGATCTCTACCGTTTAAAAGATCCAGAAGAAATATACGAGTTGGGGTGGGAAGATTTCAGCGGAAAAGATATAGCTCTTTTTGAATGGCCTTCTCGGCTTGAGCATCTTGAGCCTGAAAAGGCTATCACCGTAAGAATGGAAATTGAAGGGCCGACAAGGCACATACACATATCAGATTGACAACATTGTTGATGATCAACATGTTTTCCCTAAAGCGTATGATTTTCAATGCATGCAATCGATATATTGAGATTATGAAGATATCAGACTATGTTGGGGTACATAACAGGTTTTTTAAAGGGAAAGATATCAACTAATGACTGAGATTATTGACACGGCTTTCATACTGGCGGCAGGTTTTGGTAAGCGTTTGCGACCTTATACGGATACATTGCCAAAGCCGATGGTGCCTGTTGCGGGAAAAGCAGTTATTGATCATATTTTAGATAAGCTCGTTAAAAGTGGGGTCAAACGCGCCGTAGTTAATCTGCATCACAAAGGCGAAGTTTTAAAAAACCACTTGTCAAAGCGGCAAGATATAGACGTTATCTTTTCAGAAGAAGAAGAGCTTTTAGAGACCGGTGGAGGTATACAGCATGGCCTACATCTCGTCGGTGATAAACCCTTTTTCATAGTGAATGGCGATGCTTTCTGGGATGACGCCCAGGGCGACACAGCTTTTACCAGACTTTCCAATATGTGGAACAATTCAGAAGATCAGATAGATTTAATTTTACTACTGCAGCCTGTGTCGAAAATGACACTTACTAAGGGTGTTGGCGATTACGATTTTGTGGAAGATAACAAGGGACGCATAGTTCGTGATAGATCTCAGAAAGGCCAATATATGTTTGCAGGTGTACGCCTTTGCCACCCGCGTCTTTTTGAGGGCGCGCCCGGTGGAAGATATTCATTCCTACAGTTGATGGATAAAGCTGATGAAGCTCAAAAGCTTTATGGGCTTGAGCATAAAGGTGACTGGCATCACATTTCTACACCGGAAGAACTTAAGGCTGTTGAGGAGTATTATGCGCTGGGGAAGAAAAACGGCACTGAGGGATGAGTAAAGACCTTTCTGTTTATACAATTCCACCTACTGTCAAATTCCTGGATGTCCTCGCATCCGGAATTATTAAACGTTACGGGGAAAGTGATTTTCTCTCGGATGTTAGGATATTGCTGCCTACACGACGTGCTGCCAGAAACCTGCAAGATGCTTTCCTGAAAATATCGAACGGTAAGCCACTTATATTACCTCAGCTATCCTCTTTAGGAGATGTTGACGCGGATGAGATAGGCTTTTTAGATGCGGGAATGGCAGAGAAATTTCACGAAATACCACCTGCAATATCATCCCTGGAGAGACAAATTCTGCTAAGTAAACTTGTGTCGGCTGTTCCGGGCTTTTCCATGTCTGAGGCACATGATTATATGATGGCGGGGTCATTGGCCAAGTTATTGGATCAGGTGCATACAGAAGATACTAGTTTTGAGAAACTGGAAGATCTTGTTGACGATCCGGAATTGTCTAACCAATGGGGAATTAGCCTCAAGTTTTTAAATATTTTAAAAGATGCCTGGCCTTCAATACTTGAAAAGCGTGGAGTTATTGACCCGGCTGACAGACGTAAACGCTTGATGAAGGCTCAAATAGAGCTATGGAAAAAAAGCCCTCCTGATACACCTGTTATAGCCGCTGGATCAACAGGATCCATCCCTGTCACATGCGAACTTTTAAAAGTTATAGCAGGACTACCAAAGGGGGAAATCATTCTTCCGGGCCTTGACCTGACTTTGGAAAACGAAGCCTGGGATGAAGTAAAGGAGGGTCACCCCCAATATACCCTCAAAAAACTGACGCAAGCGTTAAATATTCCGCGTGTACGTATAAGCAATTGGCCTGAATCCGGACTAAAAAGCAATGATGAGGCTACACCCCGCGATATGCTTTGGCGCGAGGTTATGCGTCCTGCCGAGACAACAGGAGCCTGGACATCGGGGGAAATCCTGATCCCGGAAGACGCTACGAAAGGGTTAAGCCTTCTAGAGGCAGAAAGCCCGGAAGAAGAGGCACATACTATTGCCCTTATTCTCCGTCACGCACTTGAAAGAGACAAATCTGTTACTGCCGCACTTGTTACGCCTGATCGTGTACTTGCCGAGCGCGTACAATCCTGCCTTCGCCGATGGAATATAGAAATAGATGACTCCGCAGGCCGCCCTTTAACATCTACACCAAGGGGAAGGTTTATCATTACAGTTTTACAATTGGCATTGGAAAACTTTTCTCCCGTTACGCTATTATCCTTATTAGAAGATAGTCTCAGCGGCTTTGGTTATGAATATAAGACTTTTGAGAATGTAAGAAAACAAATTGCTAGTAGCAATATTCTTCGTGGAAACTGGTCAGATAAATCTTTTGAAGCTCTTTTAGAAAACGAAAAAATTGATGTCGCTGTAAGAGACTTTTTGCACGGGCTTTACAAAAATTTCGTTCGGCTCAGAGCACTTGTAAAACAAGACAGTGTGCCATTTAAACAACTTGTAGTAGAACACCTTAATCTCTGTGAGTTTATCGCTGGCAGAGCTTCAGAAGAAGGTGCAAATATATTATGGCGCGGTGAGGACGGTGAAGAAGCGGCAAGACTATTTCGCGGTATTTTGGAAGACAGTGGAAATCTTGCAAAGGATGCAGGACATACGGATTTTGAGTCAGCAAATACATATAAAGTTTTCCTTGAATCACTCATGGCTGCAACACCTGTACGTCCTTCTTATGGCACCCATCCCCGTCTTGCCATACTAGGCCAATTGGAAGCGCGTCTTGTCCAAGCGGATATATTGGTTCTTGCTAGCCTGAATGAAGAAACTTGGCCACCTTTGGTAACTAATGATCCCTGGATGTCCAGGCGTATGCGGATGAAAATGTCTTTGCCTACACCAGAACGCGCAATCACGTTGAGTGCACACGACTTTGTGCAAGGAGCAAGTGCAGAAGTGGTCTATATGACACGCTCAAAGAAAAATGGGGGTGTACCTACCGTACCTGCACGTTGGCTGCAACGGCTAAATACATTGGTCATTTCTCATAACCTAAAAGATCCAAAAAGCGAAGGTCAGAACTATCTAGAGCTTGCAAGACGTTTCAATCGCTCACCAAAAAACGAATTACCGTCTCTCAAGCCGCCATATCCGATACCACCTCTTTCCGTACGTCCAACAACGTTCAGCGCAACGTCACTTGAGTTGCTTATGCGTGACCCTTATGCGCTGTATGCGAAGAAAATTCTAAAGCTTAAACCCCTGGACCCTCTCGAAGATGTAAAAGGGCCAAAGGAAAAAGGGCAGGTATTGCATGAGATTTTCCACAAATTCCTTAAGGAAACAGGCAATCAGAAAGTATTAGAAGAGGGCGCTTTAAATGAACTTTTAAAAATAGGGAAGCACGAATTGGCACAACATATTGAGGATCCGTCACTATGGGTCAGTTGGTGGCCCAGATTCGAAAATTTGGCGGCAAGCTTTGTTGATGAAGAACGGTTATGGCGCGAAGATGGTTATGGTTTCGTTGCCGGAGAGTTAGAGGGCAGCGCCAAGTTGGGGCGATTTACACTGACGGCTCGTGCTGACAGAATTGACCGCAACGAAAGCGGAAAATATGCAGTCATTGACTATAAAACCAGTTCCACTTCAATAAAGCCTAAAGACGTACAAACTGGATTCTCGCCACAGCTTACTGTAGCAGGTGTTATATTACATCCCGAAACCGAAGGTGGTTTTCCGAATTTACAAGACGGAGAAACGACCTATCTTGGCTACTGGCATCTCACAGGCGGACAGAAAGACCCGCTTGTTAAAAAAGTGCCTAATACCAAAAAAGAGATCTCTGTCGAAGGAATAATAAAAGATGGGTTAAAAGGGGTTGTGTGTGTTCTTGAAGGCTATAATGATCCTGAAAGAGGGTACCCATCCCTTCCATTCGCAGGACACGAACCACGATATCAGGACTATGAACATTTAGCGCGTATTTTGGAATGGCGCTCAGCTGACGAAGGAGAGGCCTCAGCATGAGTAAAATGTCAAAAAAGCAAATAAGAAACACCGAAAATGTCGAAATTAGCGACACTGCTGCTGAGGCGACATTAAGACAACAAATTGCATCAGCTCCTGAACAATCAGTATGGGTGGGTGCATCTGCAGGAACTGGCAAGACAAAGGTGTTAACTGATAGGGTTTTACGGCTGCTATTGCCCTCAGAAATGTCACATGGAACTGACCCTCATAAAATACTGTGTATTACTTTTACCAAAGCTGCGTCTGCTGAGATGGCGTTGCGTATTTCAAAAGTTCTGAGTAAGTGGGCCGTGGCGGAAGAAGAAGAGCTTCAGGAATCGTTGACAAAATTGCTGGGAAAAACACCTGATGATGAACAAATTCAAGCTGCAAGAAAGTTATTTGCAAAAGTTGTTGATGCGCCTGGTGGCTTAAACATCCAGACAATACATGCGTTTTGTGAATCGGTTTTGCGCCGCTTTCCTGTAGAAGCGGACTTGCCGCCATCTTTTGAGGTTATAGAAGAAGGTCGCAATAAACTGATTTTGAAGCAATCTCAAGACAAGGTGTTTGCAGAAATCATAAATGGAGAGATTCCTGAATTTCTGGATAAGATAAAATATCTGAGCCTGCGCGCAAACGATGACAGGTTGTTGGACCTTATTAATGCTTTTTTAAAAGAACGCCGCGCCTTATCACTTTTATTTAGGGAAAATGAAGAACACGCGCTTTACGCAGGGTTAATGACACAATCGGATTTAGACCCTTATGAAACTGAAGAGCTGCTATATGATAAGCTTGAAAAAATACTTTTACGCTACATAGGTGATGTTGAAGCTATTTTACCTGAACTCGATAATAACTATAAGAAGACAGGGCAAAATCTTGCTGATCAATTAAGGGGTTTTATTAATTGTGATACCTTCAATGAACGACTTATTTCGTTGGAGCAGGGTTTGCTTACCAAGGCTAAGGAGCCACGATCCTTTGAAAGGGCAGGGTTCGCACCACATATACAGTCCATCATCAATGGCATGACAGATGAACTGATCGCTTATCGCGACAAAATGGCGCGTATGGAGATGGTTAAGGCAAGTTCATATGTTTTGGAAATAGTGAGAAAGATTTTGAATGTCTTTGTTAGCGCAAAAAGAAGGCAAGGGCTTTTAGATTTCGATGATTTGATTGAGACAACAGCCGAGCTTTTGTTAGGACGTTTGAAAAACAATCTCGATAACAAATCATTTGAGTGGATTTTGTATAAACTGGATAACGGAATTGATCATGTCCTCGTTGATGAAGCACAAGACACTAATCCTGACCAATGGGAAATAATTTCAACACTTGCCAATGCTTTTATGGAGGGGCTTGGCGCACGGGAAAATACAAATCGTACACTTTTTGTCGTAGGGGATAAAAAACAATCTATTTACAGCTTTCAACGCGCCGATCCTGACGTTTTTGAAGATATGCGCCTTTACTTTGGTAAGCGTATGGGAGAGGCGAAGCGTAATTTCAAAAAAGTTGATATGAATATTTCTTTCCGCTCTGTACCAGCAGTTCTAAATTTTGTGGATCAGTCCTTTTCGAAGGAGGGTGACAAAAAAGGACTGGTTTCACCGGGAGAGATTGTTAAGCATAGTGCACACAGAAAAGATGAGGCCGGGTTGGTTGAGCTTTGGCCAATAATTTACGATGACCGCCTCGAAACAGAAGATGTATGGCCATTACCTGAAAAGAATATTAATCATACCTCCAGTAATATGACATCATCGGCTTTATTATCTGAAAAAATAGCAGGGACTATCCAGCACTGGCTGGAGTCAGGTAAATACTTGCAATCAAAGAAAAGACCTGTTGAGGCAGGAGATATTTTAATCCTTCTCAGGAAACGCGGGCAGTTACAAAGTGACTTGGTGCGAGCACTCAAAACTCGTAACATCAATGTTGAAGGACTTGATCGCCTTGTTTTACAGCAACATATAGCTATTCAGGATTTGCTGGCCGCCGGATCTTGTGCGCTGAATCCGGTTGATGATTATACGCTTGCATGTCTCTTAAAATCTCCCTTTGTTGGTTGGGATGATGAGCAACTGATGGAGTTATCTTTAGGGCGCACATCCACTTTGTATGAAGAGATGGAGAAGGAGCCTGAGAAATATGATTACTCCATAATTTTAGAGTGGCTAAAAAAAATCTCTTCGTTGGCACAGAGTGAAACCCCATACAGCTTTTTCTCAACACTCTTATCCATAAGCTGTCCAGCGGATACAGACGGAAATGGTTGGCGTGCCATCCACAAAAGGCTTGGCGAGGAAGCGTTTGACCCTGTAGAAGCATTTCTTGGACACGTTCTAGATTGGAAATCGTCAAAAGGACGCACGGGTCTTCTGTCTTTTATAGAGGATATGAAAAGAGAAGAAACAGAGATCAAACGCGAAATGGAGGAAGGTGCGGGACGCGTACGCATAATGACTGTACACGGGTCTAAAGGTCTTCAGGCGCCCGTAGTTTTTCTGGCAGACACGGCAGTGTCGACACAAGGGGGTAACAAGGGAAACCAGATTTCATCACAAGTGTACTGGCCA
>NZVS01000069.1 GCA_002701555.1 Alphaproteobacteria bacterium
ACTGTCACTGAAGTGCCGCAGGATGACAAAACTCCTGCCAACGATATGGGTGGCATGGGCGGAATGGGTGGCATGGGCGGAATGGGCATGATGTAATCATGACCATATCCGACTGAGCGCTTTTTCTACGCTTAATCGATATTTTAAAAGGCCGGATTTTTTCCGGCCTTTTTTGTTTTTTGTGAATAAATCATTATTTCTTCCGAACATTAATTGACATAAATAAAAAAACAGTTATATTTAATTTATCGATTCTGTAAAAACAGGATCACCCACATAAAAAACTTTTAAGCCACCGTGTGCTATTGCTGCGGTGGTTTTTTCTTATTCGGAGGTATCGCTATATCTGCTGGTGCGTGATAAAATAAAATACAAATGAATACGCATAATCCTTTCAAGATCAATCTCTCTGCCGTCCCGAAAAGGTTTTGGGTCATCATTGTTGTAGCTGTGATATCCGGCTTGATCATAAGCCTTTTGTATAGTTTCGCGTCGAGTACGGCCGAGCGTGCTTCTGAAAATACCGCTCCCGATAAATTCGAAATGGTAAAGGCAGGGATCCCAGTTGAAAACCTACAGGCAGGCTATCAGAAAATCACAGGTGCCTGGCGCACAAAACAGGGCGATACTGAAATGCTATTACAGCTTTATTCAAATGGATATTTCAGGTGGCGTGTTAACGACAATAACGCACCGGATTATGTCCTTCTTGCCCAAGGCCGTTATATAGTAACCGGAGAGCGTGTTTTATTTAAGGAAGATAGAGCCCTGCCTTTCAAAAGGGGAACTGATAACCGCTTTACCAAATTTCGTCATCTTAATGTAGGTTCGGCGTCGCTCCCATGGGCTTTAGAAGATACAACCCTCAAGCTATCTATGTCTGGAAATACTGATCTGGCTCCTAATTTCCAGGGTCTTTTATCTGAGATGTCCGGGCAGGATAAAGTCCTGCTTCTGGATTATCTAGGGGCCCCTTAAGGGTTGATCAGCATGCCTGAACTGCCAGAGGTGCAAACAGTATTAAACGGTTTATCCCCCGTAATGTCCGGAGAGGTTATTATGACAGTTATGGTGGGGAATCAGAAATTACGCGCGGCGCCACCCCCTGATTTCATATCGCATGTGACAGGTCAAAAGATTTTAAATTTGTCGCGGCGTGGTAAATATCTGATTATCTCTCTCGAAAACAACAAGGCAATAATCCATCATTTGGGAATGAGCGGTTCTTTTCGTATCAGTGGTAAGGCAGGAGATGCAAAGCTACATGACCACTTGTCCTACATTCTCAGCAATGGGAAGAAAATCATTTATAATGATCCTCGGCGCTTTGGTATGGTTTATCTGACAGAAGTTGCGGATCTGGAACAGCATAAAGCTTTCAGTAATATGGGGCCTGATCCCTTCTCTGAGGATTTTACATCAGAAATGCTTTTTGAAAAATTCAAAAGCAAAAAAGGCCCCGTTAAAACGGTTCTGCTAAATCAGGCTCTTGTCGCCGGCCTCGGCAATATATACGTGTGTGAAGCACTTTATCTGGCGGGCATTCATCCTGAGAAAGTCGCTGCAAAAATTTCTCGACAAAAAACAGCTCTTTTGTATGACGCGATTTTGCTGGTTTTAAAAAATGCCATCAAGAGCGGCGGTTCTTCACTTCGAGATCATAAAGGCGTTGACGGTACAATGGGATATTTTCAACATTCTTTCAATGTTTACGGTAAGAAAGGTCAGCCTTGCGGGATGTGCGACTGTGATGTAGAAAAAACAGGTGGCGTAAAAATGATACGTCAGGCCGGCAGATCAACATTTTACTGTACGGAAAAACAAGGAAAATAAATTTATGGTTTGGCAAAGTTTGAAAAAATATTTGATTGTTACAACAATAATATTTCTATGCAGTTTGCCGGTAAAGGCCGACACACCACCAGTAACCTATATTTCGGCCCTGCCGACTGTGCCCTTGATGCCGGGTCTTGAAGAGGTCGGTAATTCGGAAGTTCTGTTTGATAAGGCAGAAGGTCGTATTGCAGCTATAGATGCCTATGGTTTTGATTTAAAGGAACAAAATGTTAAAAATTACTATCGTGAAGTTTTACCCGAGCTGGGCTGGGTTGAAACTGACAATATGGTTTTTTCCCGTCAAAATGAGGTGCTTGCAATAAGGTTAAATACTAAAACCCTAGACCGCCGTAGCGGAGTTACTGTTACCTTTGATTTGCAACCAAAGTAAATTTGAAAAATAATTTATTTTTTTGTGGAAAGTTTCTTGACAACAGGCCGCCCAATCACGTAAAACAAGCGGACTTTCGGGAGCGGTGTAAGTAATTATGGTTTGAAACCGCCCCATAGATATTTAGGAGATTATAAATGGCAAACTCAGCTTCGGCTCGGAAAAGAATTCGCAGAAATGACGCTCGCGCAGTTGTAAATCACGCGCGTAAATCACGCATCCGTACTTTCATTAAAAAAGTAGAGCTAGCCCTATCCAACTCAGATGCCCAAGGTGCTGAAGAAGCATTTCGTGCCGCACAGCCTGAATTAATGCGCGGCGTCTCAAAAGGCGTTTTTAATAAGAAAACAGCCTCACGCAAATTATCACGCTTATCAGCGCGTATAAAAGCGATCAAGTAACTTACTTTAAATTCCACTAAATTAGTAACCTCTTGTTTTATAAGAAAATAAGAGGTTTTCGCACGTGGAAAAAAATTTCTTTGAAGTATAATTTCTTTTTTAAATGTTCTTGTTTTGTCCTGTTGCAATGCGCATTTTTTTTGATTAGGGTTAGGTCATCAACACGAAGCGACACGGATTGACTTCAAATGTGACCCCACTGTGTTGATCATCAAAAAGCGAGTATGCTTTTTGTCAGGGCAGTGACAAGATTATGTATCTTGAGCCTAAATTTTTATTTTTTTTAAGAGTAAAAAGCGTGCAAACCCTATTTTGCACGGCAGGATTTTTGTGCCTTGAGCCAGGGAATTATTTGTAGAAATTTTTACGAATAATAAAGACAATTAGTTAAGAATAGTGGAGTAGGGAAAACAATGACAACACTCGAAAGCGGGAACAAGAAAGCATATCTAACCGTGGTAGACAGCGCTTTAACACCAGAAGGCTTTGAGCCTAATGACAAAATTAAGTCCATATGGGCTGGGGTTTACAAGTCATTCCGCAACGAGTTCGGCGAGGCCGTATATAGAAGTTGGTTGAAGCCTATGACGCTGCAGGCATTTTATCATAATACTATGGAAGTGTCTGTCCCCACCCGCTTTATGAAAGACTGGATCCAGACGAATTACGCCCCGCGTATCCTTGAGATGTGTATGGCTGGAAGCCCGGATATAAAACGTCTTGAAGTTGTGGTTGTGCAAAATGCGATTTCTGAAGATCTAAGCAGCGCGGATACCGGTAAAACAACTGAAAAGGTCAAGGCCAATGCAAATGCACTTGCAGAAGAAGTTGAGTTGTCCTCACCACTTGATCCCAGATTTAAATTCGAAACATTTGTGATCGGAAAATCCAATGCGCTTGCCCACGCAGCTGCCTGCCGTGTTGTAGAGAGCGAAACAATGCCTTTCAATCCACTTTTTATATATGGTGGCGTGGGGCTTGGAAAAACTCACTTGATGCATGCCATAGCTAGCGAGCTTCGCGAAAAACGTCCTGAACAGACAGTTATGTATCTTTCTGCAGAAAAATTCATGTTCCAGTTTGTTAAGGCTTTACGCTCACAAGAAACAATGGCTTTTAAGGAATTATTCCGCTCAGTCGATGTTTTAATGATTGACGATGTCCAGTTTATTAGCGGTAAAGAATCTACTCAGGAAGAGTTTTTCCATACTTTCAATGCACTGGTTGATATGAACAAACAGATTATTATATCTGCTGACCGCGCGCCTGGTGACCTGCAAGGTATTGACGAGCGCCTTCGTTCTCGCTTGTCTTGGGGCCTTGTTGCGGACATACAGCCAAGTACGTACGAACTTCGCCTTGGCATTCTAAAGGCCAAAAGAGACATGCTAGGTGTCAATATTCCCGATCCGGTTCTGGAATTCCTTGCACTGAAAGTCACATCCAACATACGTGAACTCGAAGGTGCTTTGAACCGCATTGCTGCTCATGCGGATGTAACTAATGAGCCGGTTACGCTTGAGACAACACAGAATGTTTTGCAGGACCTTCTTCGTTCACATGACCGTCGCATCACAATTGATGAGATACAGCGCCGTGTGGCTGAGCATTACAATCTAAAATTGACAGATATGCATTCTGCACGCCGTTCCAGAAATGTTGCGCGTCCCAGACAGGTTGCGATGTATCTGGCCAAACAACTAACGGCACGCTCTTTGCCTGAAATCGGGCGCAAATTTGGTGGGCGTGACCACACAACGGTCATGCATGCTGTGCGTAAAATCGAGGAGCTTTGTGACGAGGATCCTTCATTCGCGCAGGATGTCGACGTACTGCGTCGCGCTTTGACAGGCTGATCCGTTAAAACACGCAGAAACTCTTAAAGAATCTAGGGAAAACGGAACATTTCCAGGCCAAAAGCGCTTGGCAGGTTCCGTTCTCTTGTTTATAGTTTACACAAATATTATTGATTCCCCCGATTACGGATTATTAAGGATTGGTCAAAGATGAAACTGTCAATTGATAAAGCAGCCTTGTTACGCTCACTCAGCCATGTTTATTCTGTTGTAGAACGCAGAAACACTATTCCTATCCTGGCAAATGTGCTTTTACGTGCAGAAGACGGTGTTTTAAATTTGAATACTACGGATATGGACTTGGAAATCACTGAATCCGTGGCTGCCGAGGTTGAAACACAAGGCGCTACTACTGCTCCTGCCCAGACACTACATGATATTGTCCGTAAATTACCTGATGGCTCTAAGGTCAAATTGGAACTGGACGGATCAGGGAATTTTATGACAGTTGAGGCAGGACGTTCCAAGTTCAGGCTATCATGCTTGCCGGTTGAGGATTTCCCCCAGATCGGAGTTGATGATCTTGAGACAAGTTTTGCTATTCCTGCTGCTGATTTGCGCGCACTTATTGACCGCACTAAATTTGCAATGTCTACAGAAGAAACACGTTACTACCTGAATGGTATTTATCTGCATGCTTCAGAAAATGATAGCGTATCCGTACTTCGTGCGGTTGCAACTGATGGTCACCGCTTGGCGCGTTTTGATATGCCTCTGCCTGATGGTGCATCCGGCATGCCTGGTATTATTGTACCACGTAAGGCCGTTGGTGAATTGCGCAAGCTAATTGATGAGGCAGGCGATACAATTAATATCTCTCTATCAGAGAACAAAATCCGTTTTGCTTTTGACCATGTTGTTATGACGTCCAAACTTATAGACGGAACTTTCCCTGATTATCAGCGCGTTATTCCGGCCAATAATGACAAGATTGTGGATGTCGACCCAAAAACTCTATCACGTGCTATTGACCGTGTGTCCACGATTTCTGATGGAAAGTCTCGTGCTATTAAAATTTCCCTTAAAGGGAAGACTGTGACATTGTCAGCAAACTCACCCGAGGCCGGAAGTGCGACAGAAGATATAGAGGTAAAATCTGAGGCCCCAGATATGGAGATTGGTTTTAACGCAAAATATCTACTTGATATCACCAGCCTAATCGATGGGGATGGATGCCGGATTACATTGGCTGACTCTGCCTCACCAACGATTATTCAGGATACAAGCGACACATCAGCGCTATTTGTGCTTATGCCTCTACGCGTTTAAGCGGATAGGACTATATCACACTTGGTATGTCTTATCTTTTTGAGCTTTCGTTGCAAAATTTCAGGAATTATGACACGGCCCGCCTTACTGGTTTAAAGGCGGGTTTTGTCGTTCTGGTTGGCCCTAATGGAGCGGGCAAAACAAATATATTAGAGGCGGTTTCCCTGCTTTCGCCGGGACGAGGTCTGCGTTCATCTAAGATAGCGGATATACAGAATTTGAATCGTAAAGCGCCTTGGGGCGTCGCCGGAAAAATCATAACTGATTTTGGTGAAGTAAAAGTCGGTACGGGACGCATTAGTATTGCTACAGCAACAGATAAGCGCAAGATAAGTATACAGGGTGAAACTTCGACCCAATCGGATTTAGGCGAATATATTTCTGCACTTTGGCTTACGCCGCAGATGGACGGGCTTTTTACGGAAAGCTCTGGTGAGAGGAGGCGTTTCTTCGACAGGTTGGTGGCATCGCATGATCCGGCGCATACGGGGCGTATTAAACGCTATGAAAATGCAATGTACCAACGTTCAAAACTTTTGAAGGACGACAGGCGCCGACCCGATCCGAAATGGCTTTCAGGTCTTGAGGCCCAAATGGCCGAAGCCGGAATTGCAATCGCGGCCTCACGACTTGATTATCTTTCACGACTTAAGCATGCGATTGAGCATAATACTCTTGATAGTGAAACCTATTTCCCGAAAGCACGCATTGTTATTAAGGGATTGATAGAAGATCAGTTGCAAAATAATTCGGCTGTAGAGGCTGAAGAGATTTTCAAAAAAGCTCTTGAGAAATCCAGGGAGCTGGATGCCGTGAGTGGCGGTTCATCTCTTGGTACGCATCGCTCTGATTTTCACGTTGTGTTTCATGAGAAAAACGTTGATGCGGCCCAATCTTCTACTGGCGAGCAAAAAGCATTATTGATTGGTATTATCTTGGCACATAGTTGGCTGGTCGCGGGAGAACGTGGTGCACCACCAGTTTTATTGCTGGACGAGGTATCGGCGCACTTGGATGAAGCACGCCGATCCGCGCTATATGAGCTTTTGGAAAGCCTGGGGGGACAAATCTGGCTGACTGGTACGGAAAAAGCACTTTTTGAGGAAATAAAAGACAAATCTTCTGCCTTTTTAGTTGAAAGCGGCAAGGTTTCCCCTTCCGCGTTATAATATTTCTTTACCTTATTTGTGCGCCTTGAAAAACATGGGAAAACCCCTCAAAAACAGGGCTTTTCCCTGTCTTTTGAGTAAGTGCTATGCTATAAAATTACTTGAGTTTTTTGGATATAAAAAACGTTTTATTTTAATAATTTAAAGGTAGATTAAATGGCTGAAGCACTGGAAAACAAGCAACCTCAAAATAACGCCGATTACGGCGCCGATTCGATTAAGGTTTTAAAAGGCCTTGAGGCTGTACGCAAACGTCCAGGAATGTATATCGGCGACACTGATGATGGTTCAGGGCTTCACCATATGGTCTATGAGGTTGTCGATAACGCAATTGATGAAGCGTTAGCCGGGCATTGTGATCGGACAGAGGTTATTTTAAATGCTGACGGATCCGTGAGCGTATCAGATAATGGACGCGGTATTCCTGTGGACATGCATAAGGAAGAAGGCATTTCAGCAGCAGAGGTTATTATGACCCAGCTCCATGCCGGGGGTAAGTTTGACCAGAACTCCTATAAAGTTTCCGGTGGATTGCACGGGGTGGGGGTTTCTGTTGTAAACGCCTTGTCGGAATGGCTGACAGTTCGTATATGGCGTGATGGCAAAGAACATTTCATCCGTTTCCGTCACGGCGAATCTGAAAAGCCTCTTGAGATTGTTGGCGATGCCAATGGCAAAAAAGGGACCGAAATCACCTTTATGCCGTCTTCAGAAACATTCACAATGACGGAATTTGATTTTACTACCTTGCAAGATCGCCTGCGTGAACTCGCTTTCCTGAATTCAGGTGTGAACATATTGCTTCGCGATGATCGTGGTGAGGAGCCTAAAGAATCCCAGCTTTACTACGAAGGTGGAATAGAAAGTTTTGTTGATTATCTTAACCGCTCCAAACAAGTTCTCTTTAAACCGGCTGTTTCTGTAAATGGTGAGGATGAAAATAACGGCATAAGTGTAGAATGCGCTTTGGTTTGGACGGAAGCTTTTCACGAAACGACGCTCTGCTTTACCAATAACATTCCCCAAAGAGACGGTGGGACTCACCTTGCTGGTTTCCGCTCTGCATTGACGCGTGTAGTGGGCAAATATGCAGAAGATAATAATTTGATTAAGAAAAAAGATATGTCCATCAGCGGAGATGACATCCGCGAAGGGCTGACATGTGTTTTATCTGTTAAGGTGCCTGATCCAAAGTTCAGCTCACAAACAAAAGATAAACTTGTCTCTTCAGAGGTTCGTCCGGTCGTTGAACAGCAAGTGTCCGAAGGTCTTTCGACCTGGTTAGAGGAAAATCCTTCAGAAGCCAAGAAAATCGTGTCTAAAATTGTGGATGCGGCAAGCGCGCGTGAAGCAGCGAGGCGCGCGCGTGAATTATCGCGCCGAAAAGGGGTTATGGATATTTCCAATTTGCCTGGAAAGCTTGCTGATTGTCAGGAACGTGATCCTGCCATGTCTGAACTTTTCATAGTTGAGGGGGACTCAGCGGGTGGTTCTGCAAAACAGGCGAGAAATCGAAAAAACCAAGCGATTTTACCGCTTAAAGGTAAGATTTTGAATGTTGAACGTGCAAGGCTTGACCGTATACTGAGTTCACAAGAATTAGGCACTCTTATTACGGCACTTGGAACCGGAATCCATGATGAGTTCAATATTGAAAAAACGCGTTACCACAAAATTGTCATCATGACTGACGCCGACGTTGATGGATCACACATACGTACACTTCTTTTAACATTTTTCTACCGCTATATGCCTGAAATAATTGAAAAAGGGTATTTGTATATAGCACAGCCTCCTCTTTACAAGGTTTCTCGCGGTAAGGCCGAGACATATCTGAAAGATGATCTGGCAATGGATGAGTATTTAATTAATACGGCTTTGGACGATCTGGTATACGTTACAGCCGATGGCGCCCAGCACAGTAGTAAAGAACTTAAAGAGATTATCATAAAATCTCGCCAGATGTCTGAATCGGTACAGATGGTTGCAATGCGTACAGGCTTCCCTCAAATTGTTGAACAAGTTGCTATTGCAGGGGCTTTTGATCCGGAAATTGAAGATAATACAAAACATGCAAATGAACTTTCAAGCAAGGTTGCAGAGCGCTTAAACATGCTGGCCCGCAAAAATGAAAATAGCTGGAACGGAGAATTTAGCGAAACAACCGGCTACAAATTCACACGTACGCTTCGCGGTGTTACCGAACAAGCAAGTTTCAGCTTAAACCATGTTCGGCTGCCAAATGCCACCCGTATGCATACGGCCCATAAATTTCTTACAGAGTATTTCTCTCAGCCAGGCAATCTTCAATATAAAGATAGAGATGCAGTTAAAATTGAAGGCCCTCGTGATTTATATAATGAAGTTTTATCTATTGCCAGAAAAGGCATGCAGATATCTCGCTATAAGGGTCTTGGGGAAATGGATCCGGAGCAACTCTGGGAAACAACTCTTGATCCTGATGCGCGTATCTTGCTTCAAGTTGAAATTGACGACGCGGCAGAGGCTAATGATGTGTTTTCGACATTGATGGGAGATGTGGTAGAGCCCCGCCGTGAGTTTATTCAAGAAAACGCACTGAAAGCGCAGAATATTGATGCTTAAGAATATTTTATTATCAGGGTTGACGTTTTTACTCATTACGGCTTGTACTGCCGAGGACGTACATTCAAATTCTAGCGAAGAAGCTGTTGTCGGCGGATCACAGAGTGTAGTGGAAAATTTTGTAATAAGCGATAATCAGTCTCTTGACGATGTAGGCTGTCCCATTCCCGACATTTGGGTGGGGCAGAAACCTGATATGGCTACGCTTAAAAAAATCAGTGAAGAAACACCTTGGACCTATCGAGTAATTGGTGAAAATGACATGATTACAATGGATTATGTTTCTACCCGGATAAACCTTGTCACTGATGAAAAGGGTGTTGTCAAACGCAGCTATTGTGGCTGACTATAACCATATTTAAAAATCAGCGATTTCCTGCAGTGTTTTTATATCATCGGCATCCTGCCAGTCTTTTGCATATTTGATATTCAGGTCGGACGGCGTAATGCAGGTAACTATGTAGCGGCTGCCATCCGCATTCCGCTCAAATGGTAGAAGGAGGGAATAATATCCTATAGTCCTTATGAGTGTGTTCCATGAATTCCGAGCGTAAAGCGGTTTGTCATTTTCACAAACCTTTTGATAGATATCCATAACATATTCATAATTTTTGCCACTATATGCTGTTTCAAAAGTCTGTCCGGTAAGGTCCTTACCGTAGAGAGAAATCAACCTTTCTTTAAGCTCTACATACTGAAAATACTGTGGAGGCTTATGAAGTATAATCCCACAGTATCTTTCAAATGTTCCGAGTTTGCTAAAGTCGAAATCAGAAAATTTAGGTAGCGCATTACCTTTCTTTATTGATTTGTAATAAAGATAAGTAAATTTTAGCGGAAGATTATCAAAATCAGAAAGTGCCGGCGTTGAAAAAATCTGCTTTTGTCTTTTAAAGAAAATATTCCAGGCCATAACTATAATCCGGGTTTATGGGGAAGATGGAAACGCAGAGCAGAAACCCTGACCCATTCGAAGCGCATAATCAGATATTTCTTCACTTAAATTATCATGATCAACAGGGTAAAGATATCCCATTTCGGTGTAGGCAGGAATTTTTCGTGCATAGAACTGGCGTTCTCTTTCAAATTCTTTGCACGCTTGTGCTTCGCCGTTGAAAACTTGTCTCGGCGCAACCTGTACGTGCATCGGCAAAACTTTTGACCAGCTTTTGGCAAGCGTCATCAAAAATCTGTCACCTGCTTTAGCATGACCGAAACCTATGATGGCATGCGTATCTGCAAAAAGGCCTTTGTCATGTAATATATCTTTGGAATTTACAACATTTTCTTGTGTGTTGCGCGCGGCACGCTCAAAGAGAATATTAAGTTTTGGGACTCCATTTTTTTCCAGACCTTTGGCCAAGGCGTCTGCCTCAAGAATATCGTTTTCGACATTATCCATGATAACACCGCCACTTACGATAATCTTATCAAAAAAACCTGCGTGGTAATGCGCCGCGGCTGTTTCAGCCAGTTCACGACACATATGTTTATTACCATATATGAGCCCGAAATCCGCACGTGTGAGCGCTGTAGATGCGTAAGCATAGCCTCTGTCAAAATCTTTATCAGGCCCATTATAGGAAAAGGAGCAATTTTTCATAACTCCATTTATAGCTCAATATTCAGGTGTTTTGCAACTGTAAAGATATCTTTGTCACCGCGACCACATATTCATGACGTGAGTGCTTTTGATCAAATCATTTTATTTTAAGTGGAAAATATACGGTGTGCCCATTTGGTACAGACGTGTCATGAGCACAAACTGGAGGTGCATATGGTAAAATTACTCCGCCTCCACTTGATGTGGCTAAATTATTCGCAACCAAAGTTGAATTATTATAATGCTGATCAGAAAAACCGTAACTGTTGCCAATAAAAATCTGATCCGTTATTTCAGGTGAACCATTTAAATTCTCATTAAAAGATGCACACATATCCTTTGTCAAATATTTAACTACTATCATTTCATCGGGCAGAACGGTTCCTATTTGTCCTGCGGGTGTTTGGATCTGTGTGTTAACGTAATGCACAACATCGGCATAATTTTTATAACTGTCATGCAGCCAGGATTTAGGTATTTTAGTTGGATTAAGCCCGCCTTCTTCATTATTGAACAAGGCCGCGGCTTTTCCCGACGTAAAGTTTGAACCCGTATAAACACGGCCAGCATCAGTAGCATCTGCCATATTGAAACGTACTTGGTCATATCCTCTGACCAAAATCAAACGATCTCTTGCAACTTTCATGTTTGTAAGCATTTGAATCAGATTAGACGTTTCTAATTGTATTTTTTCTTTGTCTATTCCGCTCCCTGATGAACGGGTACTTGTTGTTACAGCATAAGAAAGAGCGGCAAACAAAACAACGGCTATAAGGATTAGAAAAAGAACATTGCCTTTTTCTTCAATTATAAAATTGTTTTTAGCCATAATTCTAGCCTATTTCAATATTAAGGTGTTTTGCAACTGTAAAGATATCTTTGTCACCTCGGCCGCACAAATTCATAACCATTATATGATCCTTAGGAAGCCCCCCTGCGTGCTTTAAAACATAGGCAAAGGCGTGCGACGGCTCAAGTGCAGGCAGGATTCCTTCTAACTTGGCAAGCTTTTGGAATGCTTGCAGTGCTTCATCATCAGTAGATGACACATAATTTATACGCTTCTTGTCAAAAAGATATGCGTGTTCTGGCCCTATTCCGGGATAATCAAGTCCGGCAGATATAGAGTGTGCATCTTTGATTTGACCATGGCTGTCTTGAAGAAAATAAGATTTCATACCATGCAAAATACCAGGCGCGCCACCATTAAGGCTGGCGGCATGTTTATCAGTATTCACGCCGTGCCCTGCCGCCTCGACCCCGTACATTTTAACAGTTTCATCTTTCAAAAAAGGGTGGAACAAACCAATTGCATTTGATCCCCCTCCAATACACGCAACAAGGGAGTCGGGCAATCTGCCTTCTTTTTCCAGCATCTGTTCACGGGTTTCGCGCCCAATGACAGATTGAAAGTCGCGTACCATGGCAGGATACGGGTGAGGTCCTGCAACCGTGCCGATAATATAATAAGTGTCATGTACGTTGGCTACCCAGTATCTGAGTGCCTCATTCATAGCGTCTTTCAAAGTACCAGAGCCACTTTTGACAGGTATGATTTCAGCGCCTAAAAGTTTCATCCGAAAGACGTTTGGCTTTTGACGCTCTATGTCTTCGGCGCCCATGAAAACGGTGCAGGGCATTTTGAAAAGAGCGCAAACCGTGGCTGTGGCAACACCATGCTGACCTGCCCCTGTCTCGGCTATGATACGTGTTTTTCCCATGCGTTTGGCTAGTAACACTTGTCCTATGCAGTGATTGATTTTATGTGCACCAGTATGGTTTAACTCATCACGCTTGAAATAAATTTTTGCCCCACCCAGATATTCGGTTGTTGCCTTTGCAAAATAAAGAGGTGAGGGCCTTCCAATATAATCGCGTGCCAGACTGTAGAATTCTTCCCAGAAATCCTCATCCTGCTTTGCCTTATTCCATGCTTTTTCTACCTCGAGCATCAATGGCATAAGGGTTTCAGCGACATAACGGCCACCATAGTCGCCGAAGTGACCGCGTTCATCAGGTTCAGATAAAGATGTGTTCTTAAGTATTTTCATGGCGCAAGTTTAAGCAGATTTCACGCTCTCGATAAATCTTTTTATTTTACTTTTATCTTTTACAGCTATGGATTTTTCAACGCCACTGGAAACATCAACAGCGTCAGGTTTCAAAAGGGACAAGGCCTCGCCCACATTCTCTGCATCTAAACCTCCGGCAAGCATCCATGGTTTTTTAATCTTTAAATCAGCAAGCAAACCCCAGTCAAAGGTATGACCTGAACCACCCGATTGCCCATCGGCAAGCTTGGTATCGAATAAGAACCAGTCAACAACGCTGCTATAAACATTTATAGCCTTGATGTCAGTTTCGTCGGCAACGGGAATTGCTTTTATAACAGGCATTCCAAATTTCCGTCGGATATGCTCTACACGTGAGGGGTCTTCACGACCATGCAGTTGGATCATATTCAAGGGAACTCTGTCTGTGACTAATTTTATAAAATCATCATCTGCATCCTTAAAAAGCCCTACGCTTTTTATGGAAGTAGGAATATGCCCTGCCAAATGACGGGCATTTTCAATATCAACAAATCTCGGCGAACTCTGAACAAATACGAAACCGAGGTAGTTTGCACCAGAACCTGAGGCTGCATTCAGAGCATCAAGCGTATTTATTCCGCAAATTTTAATCTTTGTCATTAAAGGAATTCTATCAAAGGCTCTGGCAGATAGCCTGCAAAGCCTCTTCGGGATTATTTGCCTGAGTAATAGGGCGACCTATAACAAGGTGAGAGGCGCCTAGTTCAATGGCCTCGCTTGGCGTCATAACACGTTTTTGATCTTGGGCATCTTCACCGGCAGGACGTATGCCTGGAACCATGAGAATAAAATCTTTGCCGCAAATGGCACGCAGCCTTTCGATTTCATGTGCTGAACAAACCACGCCATCTAGACCTGCTTCTTTGGCAAGCATGGCCTGCTTCTCGACAATCTCTGCAATTGGGCCTTTATATCCGGCTCCCGTGAAGTCATCTTCATCAAATGAGGTAAGTGCAGTGACAGCCAGTAATTTTGTATCCTTGCGGCAGGACTTTTTGGCTTCTTGCATCATCTTTAAACCACCAGAGGCATGAACATTGAGGTAAGACGGTTTTGTAACGTCAAGAATTGCCTTGATGGCGGAACACACAGTGTTGGGAATATCGTAATATTTTAAATCGAGGAAAATAGGTAAGTCCCTGCACTCCTCGGAAATGGCGCGTACACCGCCCGGCCCTTGGCTATTAAAGAATTCCAATCCAAGTTTTAAACCAGCTCCTTTTTTATCGACAGCCTTGGCAATAGACATTGCTGTATCCAGATGTGGAGTATCGGCGGCCACAAAAATGCGGCATTTTTCAGGGGCAAGTTTAGTCATGTGTGTTTTCCAGATAATCCTGTCTGGATGGGCTTTCTAAAATTTGTGCTGGGGGCGTATTTTTTTTCTTTTCCCGCTCCTCATCAAGTTCTTTTTCAAGTTTATCTACCCGCTTTTTAGCTTTTTGCCCATCACGTCTTTGGGGATATGTGTTCAGCCAGACAAGTAAACCACCCCATATAAAGCCCAAGGCAACAGATCCAAGAATAAGGAAATAAAGTGGCAGCGTGTAAGAACCTGTAAAAGGAGTTAGCTGTACATCAACCTGCTCAAGATTGGATAGGGTAAAACCCAGAACAGCAATTGTAATAACAACCGTAATAAACCAACGAAGTAAAACCATAATCTAAAACTTAATCTGTTTAATCTTCGTTCAGACGCTCTCTTAAGGCTTTACCTGTCTTAAAGAAAGGCATGTTTTTTGCTTCAACTTTCACACTATCACCTGTGCGTGGATTACGGCCCATGCGTGCGGCACGCTCTTTAACCGAAAATGCACCGAAACCACGCAATTCTACGCGATCCCCTTCTGAAAGGGCATTGGTAATTTCATCAAAAATAGTATTTACGATTTTTTCAATATCACGCAGATAAAGATGTGGGTTCAAATCTGCCAAACGCTGTATAAGATCGGATTTTGTCATGCCGGAACTCTCTTCCTTAATAAAATATAGTATTCTGTATCGGTGTATATCTTTACTATACAGTCATTTAGCGTAAATCACAACGAAATCCACCTTATACGTCAAAATGTTTAAGTCCCCAATTTTATTAAAGATTTATCAATAAATTCATGGAAAACTGAAAAGGTGTAAAAGAGGAGTTTTTCCCATGGGCGATTGTGATAAAAGCTTATATTTGCAACTGCATAAAACATGCAGATTAACGACGGCTGAAATTTTTTATCACTTGCCTGACTATCCAAGCTTTCTTCAAAGTTATATCTGGCAAGATTACGATGTAACCCCCAAATATCCAAAACTGAACGAATTTTTGACATTTTGGTCACGCGAACTTGAGGGAAAGTTGCATTCTGTTTCTGTGACCAGTAAAGGGCTCATTTCACCTGCCGAATTTAAAATTTCTAGCGGCGAACTTGTCCTGCAGTAATTGCCTTAGGGAAGCGCGCTTTCTGCTAAAGTCAGTTTCAAGCCATCTAAGTCCTCCGACATAAGGATCTGACAGGACAGGCGCGAATTATCTTCAATGTCCATTGCTTCATCCAGCATGTCAATTTCTTCTTCAGTAGCAGGATAGAGTTTGTCCTGCCACTCTTCATCCACGTGAACATGGCAAGTGGCGCAACAGCAAGCGCCGCCACATTCGGCCTTAATGGGCAGGCCATAATCTTTTATAATCTCCATGACACGCCATCCTTCAATGGCTTCAAGTTCATGTGTTTTTCCACTCTGGTCGGTGACTATGATTTTCATACTATAATCTCTAAAAATTATTTCCTTTTTCCGCTCTGGTCATCATTGGGAAATAGCGGCTTTGCCCCGTAAAGAATCAGGAGCGGCTTGATAAGGGCTGCAATAGACACTGAAGCTATTACAGCAGTTACAGTTTCGGCAATGAGGTTCAGACCTATAAACAGAAAAGATAAAAAAGGTGGTGCATCTGCAAGAGCACCGCCCATGGGTCCCAATGCAAGCGAAGTTACAAACATCATGAGGAAAAAAACAGGAATAATTGATAGCATCCATACGGCTAACATATGCAAGGATGACATCATGCCACCCAAAAATTTAAGATAATTTCTGGCTGGTATGAGAAGTATCATCGGCACATGTAACCATAAGAGCCTAAATCCCCATAATAATAACCCGATTAAGGCTAATGCACCAAAAACCAGCATGGGATTGCCATTACTTGCAAGTGCGGTTTCTTGTTCTTCGGCGAGCTCACGAAATTTAACAAGAAAAACGAGTGCGCCGCCATGCGCCATTGCAATTAGGACATAAGTCAGGATACAGGCAAGGATTGATCTGGCCCGTGTGACAAGCCAATCAAAATGCTCTTCAACTGATCCTTTAACACGTACAGGCCATCTTTCTCCTGTTAGTGCGGTTCTTAAAAATTGTGCAATTAGCCAGCCTTCTGCAAAATAGGCAGGTAACATAAATAGCGGGTATGAAAACGTTCCTTGATATATCTCTAGTGAGTAAGCTACGAAAAAGCAGATAATTTTTACAAAAACAGGAATAAGGGCGAGTTTTACCAGATAGGCACGCTCATCCCAGACGGTTTTATATCCTTGCTTGGTGGCTGTCAGAATATCAAATTGCATGGGTGATAATTGATCACAGGATAAGCTTTAAGTAAATAAATAGTTTTATTATTCAAAGATGCCTATGCGGCTTCGTCCTTATCATTTACGCCGAGCTTGTTTTGCAGGTCGGTGGAGCTTGTTGTGTACTGAAACCTTAATTTCTTATCCGGATGCACATAGCGGAAAGCCTGTTGTGCCATAAGGGCAGCTTCATGAAATCCGGACAGGATAAGTTTGAGCTTCCCGGGATAATGGTTGATATCGCCTATGGCAAAAATACCGGCTTCTGAAGTTTCAAATTTTTCCGTATCTACGGGGATGAGGTTTTCGTGCAAGTTAAGACCGAAATTTGCAATGGGCCCAAGTTTCATCGTCAAACCGTAAAAGGCCAGTAATGTGTCACATTCAACTGCATAAGGTTCTTCACCTCGTTTTTGCACAACAACACGGCTCAACTTTCCATTTTCGCCATGTAATTCTTTGATATCACCAACATGCAAATCCATCTTTCTGTCTTCGACAAGACCACGCATTTTGTTGACACTGTCAGGTGCTGCACGGAACTCGTCACGGCGATGTACAAGTGAAAGACTTTGCGCAAGAGGCTGTAGGTTTAATGTCCAGTCCAGAGCGGAATCGCCCCCACCTGCAATCAGGAGGTTCTTACCACGGAATTTTTCCATTTGTTTGACTGAGTAGAAGACAGATGTCCCTTCAAACTCTTCCAGATTTTTAATATTCGGCTTTTTAGGCATGAAAGACCCGCCGCCTGCCGCGATAATGATGACGGGGGCTTCAATCGTAATTTTATCATCTGTTGTCAATTTCCAGTGACCATTGTCCATCTTTTCCAAGGATTCGGCCATTTGTTGTAGATGAAAAACAGGCCCGAAAGGTTCAATTTGTTCCATCAGACGGTCGGTCAGTTCCTGTCCGGTTATGACCGGATAGGCCGGAATGTCATAAATAGGTTTTTCTGGGTAAAGTTCTGCACATTGCCCGCCGGGCTTATCCAGAATATCGACAAGATGCGCCTTCATATCCAAAAGGCCAAGTTCAAAAACGGCAAAAAGGCCGACGGGCCCTGCGCCTATTATAATTGCATCGGTTTTATGTGATGTGTCTTGTGTCATGAGGATAGGTAAAGCAAATATGGCAACCAAAATCAATGAAGAAATTACGTTGGATTTACAACTAATATTATTGTGTTAAAACCGCTTCGTGGGCATGTGTGGAATATTTGCCGTCCAACCACAAAACTATCTCGCGGGCAGCTGGCGACTGAATTTTGGCGTAACGTGCCCGTAATGACTTTTTGTCTTTCTGACTCAGTTCGTCCAAGCCCTTGTCCTGAAAGGAACCTACATCCTTTATAATATTACTCCCTACTCGTGACCCCAACATTTTTTTTGCACCCGCGGCGAATGCCAGTGCTGGATTGTAAGTTTCAGGATTTTTGTAACTAACCGCTAGAGTATATGCGGGAACAAGACTTAACCTCGCCTGTAAAGCAGGGTTAACAGCGTGTCCGCTACTATGTGAGCTTAAAGCATTTGCTGAATTATTAAACCCACGCAGATGCAGGAATTTTGACATCTTTTCGCCGTCATTGACCGGATAATTGTCCCAGATGAAAGGTTTCCGTCCCAATCTTTTTCGTACTGATTCCAAATGTTCTGCTGAGTAGGCGGGTGAGCAGACCTTTTCCCCTGTCCAGAAAACCTCTATATCAGGGTGTAGGAATTTACCCAAATCTTCTAAATAATTGTCAGGGCGCTGCCCAAAAACTTCATCCAGTATTGAAGAGTCACTGTAATAGCTCGGGCACATTATGATGCGCGAAGCAGCTGTATTATCGCGCACAAAATCCATTATTTCGCTTTGTGTCTTTGCCAGATCTGGAACGTTGCCATTCATATCATCAAAAAGGATCGCCAGATCATCAATACCAATATCACCAAACATCTCAAGGCGGTTTTTTAAAGCAGCTTTTTTGTCGTCATCAAAATCTATATAAGCCTCATAGGGACTTAATCCCACACCGATACGCACACCCAGTTTTTTGCAATGGCGTGCAAATTTTTTCAGTTCTCTGAGTTGTTGTTTTGGATAAGGCTCCTGCCATTCTTTTCGCAAATAGGCATCGGCTTTGGGGGCATAAATATAAAATCCGTATCCTAAAGGAGCCAGTTTTTTGACTACCGCACGGCGGTCTGCCCAGCTCCAAGGTTCGCCAAAAAACCCCTCAATTATACCCAGACTGTTTTTATTAATTCCCATGAAGTTGATTATAGAGTGACCTGCAGTGCACAATCAACGTGGTTTTTCCACCATTCTAACGTTTCTTTCCTGACTTGAGCTTTGTGGGGCTGAATATTTTCAAGTGAGGCCAGCTTTTCCTCTGAGTAAGCTTTCTTGGGTGGATATGGAATAAGATCAACCTCTCCATAAGTCTCAAGACTGTCATATGAGGCATCTGTAAAGCCATGCGCGGTCGGGCCGGAAATGATGTGAGAGGACGTAAAGTCACGGCTCAACATTGGTATTGCGGAAGGCGTATATTGCTTGACCTCATTTAGCCAATCCTGAGGGCGCTTAAGGGTGCAATGGGCATTTTGACCATCTGGCAGTATTTGCATCGCTTGCCTCAGGGAAATATTAAGAAACGGGGTGTCACTGAGTTTTGATATAAAATCCATAGTGGATCTGAGTGGGCTTACAGTAATCTCGCTATTACTGGAATTTTCAGGGATATGTTCATAAACATCCGTGCANATAAGAAAATCATATTTACCGTCAGGGTTATCAGAATATTCAGGTATCGCAGGATCAAACCTGTTTTTTTCAATGATGCCACCATCCCATGTCAGCAGTCTTTCATATTCATCACGCTCATACCCGACCATAGCAGTTTGCAGTGCAGGAGCCAAAGAAGCCATAGCTTTTCTAAGCGGCAATTCTTGTGATGCTACAGCTTCTACAGTTTCCCTTTCCTCGTTCACAACTTTTGTGAAAACATCCAGCAGAATTGAGCGCCCGCAACCATAATCCAGAACACGGATACTCCCGCTTGGGTCAATTTTGCCCTGTGCGGCATAATTTAAAAAAGCCTGCATGACTTCTGGCAAAAAGGCGATCGAGCTGGTTCCGTAAAGTTCTTTCCCGTGTGTTTGTGCATACAAAGAATTGTAATATGGATCGATATGGTTCATGTTAATTTCTGCCTGTAAGGGTGTTTTTCATTTCGCATCACATTAGGTAAGGCCTGCAAATATGTCAATTAAAACATGGTTTAGCGATAATAATGCTTCTTCAGCAATAATTGCATGGTTGTCTTTTACAGCTTTTATGGTTTTTGCAATGGCAGTCATTGGCGCAATTACCAGACTGACTGAATCCGGCCTTTCCATGGTGGAGTGGAATCCGATCATCGGCGCTCTGCCCCCTGTGAGCGAAACCGAGTGGCAACGCGTTTTTGATCTTTATAAAGAAATTCCGCAATACCAACAGGTCAATAGCTGGATGGAATTGTCAGACTTTAAACGTATTTTCTTTTGGGAATGGTTGCACCGCCTTTGGGGACGTTTGATCGGTCTTGTTTATGCCCTGCCGTTATTGTGGTTTTGGGTTAAAGGGCAAATGCCCGAGGGATATAAACCGCGCCTTTTATTCATACTTGTATTAGGTGCGGCGCAGGGGCTTATGGGCTGGTATATGGTGATGAGCGGTCTTTCCGAGCGGATAGATGTATCGCATTATCGTCTTGCTGCACATTTATCGCTTGCAGTGCTTATCTATGGTTTTTTGCTCTGGACAATTTTTGATTTGAGAAATGGCCGCGCCAGATGGAGCATGGAAAATTTCTGCCTGAAACTCCACGGCCTAACGGCACTTTTCTTTTTATCACTTACGATAATTTGGGGGGCTTTTGTAGCAGGTACAAATGGAGGCCTTGTCTACAATACCTGGCCATTGATGGGCGGTGAACTTGTACCGGTTGAGGTTAAATCACTTTCGAGCCTGCATGAAACGCCTGCGGCCATTCAATTTGTCCATCGCTGGATTGCAATCCTTGCCGGGCTTTTCACTCTGACCTTTGCATGGCGGGTAAAGGCAGGTGCGCTGGCANGTATGACATTTATACAGGTCGGGCTTGGTATTTCTACACTTCTTCTGGGTGTGCCGATACTTCTTGCTGCCGCTCATCAGGCAGGCGCGCTTGTTNTGNTGGGNCTNTTGCTATTTNACCTGCATGCAGTTTTTNTGAAATACACGAAGGCTTAAATATAGNGATAAANCCCAAGAGATCAGGAAATTTTTTTTCGTGATTTAAANGCAGTCGTAATTGTGGAATCATCCAGATAGTCCAGNTCNCCNCCAACNGGAATACCACGNGCAAGGCCGGTNATATTTATNCCTTTATCNTCNATAATNTCGGAGATGTAATGTGCGGTNGTCTGTCCATTTACGGTCGCAGATAAAGCCAAAATAACCTCGCCCATATTGTTATCAACGATGCGCTTTTCAAGGCGGTCAAGGCCGAGGTCCTCGGGTTGGATACCGTCAATGGCTGAGAGCAGCCCCCCCAAAACATGGTAGAGGCCACTATAATGGCCTGCGCGCTCAATGGCCCATATATCGGCAACTGATTCAACGACACATAACGTATTCTGGTCGCGTGAGGGGCTTTGACAAATTTCACAAGGCGATACAGTATCCAGATTGCCGCAGACTTCACAGGCAATAACGGATTCTGCGGCATCGCTCAGCGCTCGTGCCAGGGGGCGCATCACTGTCTCTTTTTTTGTAATAAGGTGTAAAACGGCGCGCCTTGCTGAACGGGGNCCCAGTCCGGGNAGACCGGACATTAGNTTTATAAGATTATCAAGGGCACGTTGTGACATGAGCGTATAGAGTTTTTTTAGTCCTTTGACCAATTTTCCGCNTGAATACGCTTCGGGTCAATGCCTTTTTCCAGCAACAGGCTTTGCGTGTGCACAACCATAGGCGCAGGCCCNCAAATATAGGCGCGGAAACCCGANAANTCCTCAAAGTCATTNGCNGCAACNTCNCCTACAAGGCCGGTNCTGTGGTGNGNTTCNATANTATTNCTGTCGGATAAAACCCCGTAATACAGAAAATGCGGGTCATTTAAATCGGCCTCGGAAAAATATTCGTCCATATACAAGTCTTCTTCACTGCGTGCGCCGTGATAAAGATGGACATGTGTTTTCCGGTCTTGGGAAAGGGCGGCCTCACATATGCTTTTGATTTGGGCAAGCCCTGTACCGCCCGCAATTGCAAGGAGCGGTTTTTTACATCGCGCATTAAAGGTGATATCACCAGTCGGGCCGGATATATTTACCTCATCGCCCCCTTGCGATTTTTCAACCAGATATGTACTTAACCCGCCGCTTTTTTTAACATGGAATTCAAGAGTGGTGCTGTTTTTGTCTGGTGCGTTTGCAACGGAATAAGGGCGGGCTTCAAACTCCCCGCATTTCAGGAAAAATGCCTGCCCTGATTTATACGACATATATGTTTGCGTATCGACATAAAGCCTTACAATATCAGGGGCAACCAGTTCCTTTCGGGA
>NZVS01000070.1 GCA_002701555.1 Alphaproteobacteria bacterium
CGCTGGATAAAAATCAGCTATCCCTTAATTTCCAGCCGCAATTTAATCTGAAAACTGGTGAGGCGATTGGTGCTGAAGCCTTGCTTCGCTGGTGGAAACCTGATGAGAGTAAAGAGGGCGGTCGCTTTATTTCTCCTGGTGATTTCATACCTGTTGCTGAACAATCAGGGCTTATTGTACCGATTGGTGAATGGGTTATGTGGGAGGCCTGCCGCACAGCCAAAAAATGGCATGACATGGGTCATTCCATACGAATTGCTGTTAATGTGTCGGGTGCACAATTCCATCAGAGCGATATTGTCAGCATCACCCAGCAAATTTTAACCGAAACACAAGTTAAACCCGAACTGCTTGAGCTTGAGGTAACTGAAAGTGTGTTTATGGATGATATAAATCATACGATCGAGGTGCTGCAAAATCTGCATGGGTTGGGCGTTGAACTTGCCATTGATGATTTCGGGACGGGGTATTCCTCTCTGTCATATTTAAGGCTTTTCCCGATTGACCGTTTGAAGATTGACCAATCTTTTATCCGTAATGCCTTGAACGATAATAACGATGCATCAATTGCAAAAACGATTATTACATTGGGTCACTCGCTTAACCTTAAGGTCATTGCGGAAGGCGTTGAAACCAAAGACCATGAAGACTTTCTATTGCAATATGAATGTGACGAGGTACAAGGTTTCCGCTATTCAAAGCCCGTTCCTGCCGATCAGTTTAATGAGTTCATGAGCAAGTATAACGGGCAGTTAAGCTATTTCGATAAAACATAGAAAGCGGAATATTTCTTCTAAATTAGCAGTAGTATTGCATTTGCCTTTCTGGCAAACTTCCCTTCTATGACAGATGAAGACCAATCCGAATTCCCATATGCTTGTAAATCCACGAAAGTTACGGATTTAAAAGGCCAGGTTACAATCCCCGGTGATAAGTCGATCTCACATCGCTCCCTGATGTTCGGCGGGATTGCCGAGGGCGAGACAATTATTAACGGCCTGCTGGCAAGTGAAGATGTTTACTGTACTGCTGCTGCCTTGACAGAAGCTGGCGCAAAAATCCATCAGGAGGGCAGCCAGTGGCGGGTTATTGGTGTGGGCAAGAAAGGCCTTAAATCGCCGGATACGGTTCTTGATATGGGCAATAGCGGAACCTCGACAAGATTACTTCTGGGCCTTTTTGCGGGTTACAATTTATCCGCTTTTTTCGCAGGTGATGCCTCACTTACCAAGCGCCCCATGAAACGTGTTACCGGTCCTTTAAGTGAAATGGGAGCCACATTTATTTCCCGCGATGAAACCTATCTCCCGATCGCGGTGCAAAGCAGCGGCGATTTGAAGGCCATTGAATATGAAATGCCGATTGCATCTGCCCAGGTAAAATCCGCAATTTTGCTTGCCGGTCTTAATGCCAAGGGAACGACAAAAGTTATCGAGCCGGCACCAACGCGTGATTACACCGAAACAATGCTCAGACAATTTGGGGTTGAAGTAAATGTGGACGGTAATGTCATCACAATTGAAGGCGGACAAAGTCTGACCGGATGTGCAATTGATGTACCTGCTGATCCAAGTTCGGCGGCCTTTCCAGTGGTTGCTGCGCTGATAACACCGGGATCAGACATTGTCTTGCCGAATATCGGTCTTAATAAACGCCGCTCCGGTCTTTATGAAACGCTGATAGAGATGGGCGCAAATATAGAATTTAAAAACGAGCGTAATGATGGTGGAGAGCCTGTTGCTGATCTGCATGTTAAATACAGCCAACTTAAAGCGGTCAAAGTACCTGCCGAGCGTGTGCCGTCCATGATTGATGAATTTCCGATTTTATCGGTTGCGGCATCATGTGCTGAAGGCGATACACGAATGTCGGGTCTTGAGGAATTGCGCGTTAAGGAAAGCGACCGTCTGGGTGTTATGGCGCGCGGGCTTGCCGCTTGCGGGGTGGATCTGAATGAGGGCAAAGACAGCCTTATTATTCGTGGTAATGGTAAGCCTCCTAAAGGTGGTGCGTTAATAGAAACCCATCTTGACCATCGTATTGCCATGTCATTCCTTGTGCTGGGATGCGTCACTGAGGCACCCGTCACGATTGATGATATGCGTCCTATCCAGACCAGCTTCCCCGATTTTATTCCGGTTATGGACAGGCTGGGCGCAAATTTTTCACTTACAGGCGACAAACAAATTGATTTTGATGATGAACTTGAGATGTCAGATAATCTGGAAATTGATCTGTCTGATGAGATAATCAAGCACCTCACATGATTTTCTGCCTTCACAAGGCTTGAAACGTCGGACATTTCGCTTTAAGGATAGCTACATGTTCAGAGCAATAGACCTACTTTCCGGTGATGATTTAAAAAACCTGCTTAAAGGCCCGATGGTTATTGCCATTGACGGGCCTACTGCCAGTGGTAAGGGTACGCTTGCACAGCGACTCGCCAAGCGTCTTGGTTTTGCTTATATGGATACAGGCGTACTTTACCGTGGTGTTGCCAAAANGGCCTTTGATNANGGACTTGATCCGGAAAATGCCGATGATGCCGCCAAAGCTGCTAAAATCCTCGCCGAAAATTACTCCCTTTCACTTCAGGAAGAGCCTTCGCTCCGCTTGGAAAAAGTATCACAAGCCGCTTCTCAAGTAGCCAGTGTGACAGAAGTGCGTAAAACCTTGCTGGATATCCAGAAGAACTTTGCGAAAACGCCGGGCAAAAATAAGGACGGTGAAAATTATCTGGGGGTAGTCATGGACGGCCGCGATGTTGGGACAGTCATTTGTCCGGATGCGCATATAAAGATGTATATTGATGCCGACCCTGAAATTCGTGCAGCCCGCCGCGTAGAGCAGCTTACTTCCAAAGGACTGGAAGCTACGCATAAAACCGTGCTTAAAGAATTACAAATCCGTGATGGGCGGGACAAAAGCCGTGATGATGCGCCCTTGGAAGTGGCCGACGACGCCTTTATAATTGACAGTACTTCCTTAAACGCAAATGAAGTCCTTGCGCGTGCACTGGACATTGTCCGCGGATACCTTATCGGTGCTCAAGCCGCGATGAAAATGCACCAGTATTAAGCCTTTGAGCTCAAAAATCTCTTTTTCCCTTGATTTTTGTGTGGATACATGAAAAAACCGCAAGTCTAAAGCGGGTCTGTTCCTGCGCGCGGGCGTTTTTTATGCGTTTGAATAAAATTTTCCCGGAACACGTGGCAGGCTTATTCCGTATTTAATACCGAAAGGAAATTAACTAAAATGGCTAGTATAGCTTCAAACTTACAAGACCGTAATGACGATTCAGAATTTGCGGCACTTCTTGAAGAAAACTTCGGGAAGGATCAAACGATCGAAAAATCCGTTGTAAACGGTACTGTTGTCGATATCGATGACGAATTTGCAATAATAGATGTGGGACTGAAATCGGAAGGGCGCGTATCTTTACGTGAATTTTCGATGCCGGGTCAAGCCCCTGACGTTGCCATCGGCAATGTTGTGGAAGTCTTTGTTGAGCGTGTAGAGGGGCGTGACGGTCTGACCGTATTGTCCCGCGAGAAGGCACGTCGCGAGGAAGTCTGGGCGGATCTTGAGAAGAACCACGAAAAAGGTGAAAAAGTCACTGGTGTTATCTTTAACCGTGTTAAAGGTGGATTTACAGTGGATCTTGGCGGCGCGGTTGCGTTCTTGCCTGGTTCACAAGTAGATGTGCGCCCGATTAAAGATGTTTCCCCATTGATGGACACACCACAGCCTTTCCAGATTTTGAAAATGGACCGCGCGCGTGGCAACATTGTTGTTTCACGTCGTGCCATTCTTGAAGAATCACGTGAGGAAGTACGTAACGAGCTTCTTGAAAATATTTCAGAAGGCTCAGTTCTTGAAGGCGTTGTTAAAAACATCACAGATTACGGTGCATTCGTTGATCTTGGTGGCGTTGACGGTCTTCTACACGTAACCGACATCTCATGGAAACGCATCAACCACCCTGAGGAAGTCTTGTCCGTTGGTCAGACTATCGAAGTGCAGGTTATTCGCTTTAACGAAGATACAGGCCGTATCTCATTGGGGATGAAGCAACTTGAGCATGATCCTTGGGAAGGTTTCGAAGCCAAGTACAAAGAAGGCGCTGTATTCAAAGGTAAAATCACAAATGTTACCGATTACGGTGCATTCGTTGAGCTTGAGCCTGGAATCGAAGGCCTTGTACACGTAACAGAAATGTCATGGACCAAGAAAAACATTCACCCGAACAAAATCGTCTCTGTTGGCGATGAAATCGATGTGATGGTTCTTGAGATCGATACTGACAAGCGTCGTATCTCTCTTGGTATCAAACAAACTCAGGAAAATCCTTGGGACAGCTTCTCTGACAAATTCAAAGTCGGCGATACTGTTGAAGGCCCGATCAATAACATCACCGAATTCGGTATGTTTGTCGGCCTTGGCGAAGGAATTGACGGTATGGTTCACCTGTCCGACATTTCTTGGGAAGACCAAACAGAAGATGCTTTGAAGGATTACTCTCAAGGTGACACTGTTAAGGTCAAGATCATGGATATTGATCCTGAGAAGGAACGCGTTGCCCTTGGCATCAAGCAGCTGGAAAAAGACCCTAATGAAGGAGCTTTGTCCGGTATCGCAAAAGGCGTTGTTGTTACAGGTACAATTACAGACATTAAGGCCACTCTTGTTCATGTTCAGGTCAATGACCAGGTAACAGGTACAATTAAGAAAGCCGATCTGTCTCGTGAGCGTTCCGAGCAACGCACAGACCGCTTCGCCGTTGGTGAAAAAGTTGATGCAAAGGTTATTTCCGTAGACAAGAAGAGCCGCAAGCTTGGCTTGTCAATCAAAGCACGCGAAATCGATGAAGACAAGAAAGCACTTGAAGAATTCGGTTCAACCGAAAGTGGTGCATCTCTTGGTGACATCCTTGGCGCGGCTTTACAGGAAAAATCAACAGATGCCAAATCTGATGAGAAAGCCAAAAAAGCGACGAAAAAAGACGATAAATAATCGTCCGTTATAGATATTTGAAAAAGCCGGGTTCGCCCGGCTTTTTTTATGAAAGAAACAAGTTGCATTACAGATGAAGTTCTTGTTATAGTCCGCACCAATTTACATATAGCTATATAAATTTAGCGGTTAAGGGTGATAAAATGAAGATTATCGTTATTGGTTCTAATGAGCATATGAATGCGGGTTTTCGCGATTACGCTTTGGCATTTGGCTATGAAGCCATGTCGGAAAATTTTCAGGCGTTGGCGTGCAAACTTGGCGGAATAGACCAGCCATTCGGGAGAGGTCTTAAAAAACTTCCGATAGATAATGCCGGCTATGCAGATTTGCCTGCCTATTCAGAAGAAAATATCAGGCGAGAGCTTTCCCAAAATCCTGACCGTCAGACCCTTATAATCGCTTGTGGTGAAGAAACCCTTGAGCCTCTATGTGCACTATATGATTCCTTTCCGGGAATTCCGCCAGCTGATTTTGCCTTCGTGTCACATATGCTTCATCCCCAAGACAAAACCTTATTAAAAAGCAGGGGGGTGACGGCCTTTACTCCTTCTGAAATAAGAGGGGATCAGGGTTTACACCATGTTAGAATAGACACCGTACCTCATACAATGACGCAAGCGCGTATTGAGCAGGACTATAAAACTATGCTGGAGGCCAGCCCTAATGCAGGTGCCTTAAAGCGTATGACAGGTTTGAAAAAACCTTTTGCGGTGGCTGTTCTGAATGCCGGTTTTGACGTGGAAACATCTACTGGGGTGAAGCAGCGCTTTCCTTATTATAATGACGAAGCGGCGAGCGATGGGCGGGCGCTTGGTGAGTTGTTACCGGCAAATACCAGTCTATTGTTGATGGATGGTGGCCCTCGCAATTGCCATGAACAGGAGTTGGAGCAAAATAATGCTCAAACTTTTATGGAAGCTTTCAGAAACGCCAATGCAGATGCAAATTTTCAAGACGGTGCCAAGTCGCGCCCTGAATTGATTTACGAACGGTTTGAAAAAGGACTTTCCTATAACAGTACTGCTGCTGCGATGCATATGGGAGGGTTCGAAGAGTGTGCAGCCTTCATATCAAATGCGGAAGGGTACGGCACGATGGATTCCGCGATCCGCTTTGTAAACAATCAGGACAAAATTTTGGGTATGTTTCCCTTTCGTGCTAATGCTGAAGATGTAACCGGACAGCGTTTAGACAACATACGCAAATATGATGCGCTGGGTATTAAACCTCTTGTTACTACAGACTATTTGCCGGACATTGCCGCCGAAGACGATCGTCTTGCCACGCCAAGGCCACAGCAGAATTCAGCGCGCACTGTGCTTGAAGCTTACGGCTTCTTGTATCCAGAACAAGAGTTAGACCAGGAAGTACTCTTCTCCCCTGGGTATGATATTTAAAAGAAACTCCTTGAAATTTAGTATAGGTTTGCTATATCCATTAGCACTCGGTTGTGGTGAGTGCTAATACCTCATTACATCCGAATGGTCAGGGGTCTTTTGAAAGGCCTAAAAGCTATAAGGAAAAAGGCTTTTGAAAGACCTGCTAAATTTAACCATAAACCTATACAGGAGTAAGTGAACTATGAAATTCCGTCCTCTACACGATCGGGTTCTCATCCGCCGCATTGAACTGGATGAAAAAACAGCCGGGGGAATTATCATTCCTGACAGCGCCAAGGAAAAACCTCAACAGGGTGAAGTATTGGCAGTTGGTAACGGCCATATCAATGATAACGGCGAAGTACGTCCTTTGGATGTTAAGCAAGGCGACCGTATTTTGTTCACAAAATGGTCAGGTACAGAAGTCACACTTGATGGTGAAGAACTTCTTGTCATGAAAGAATCCGACATTATGGGTGTTGTTGCTGCTTAAGTTTTAAGGGCAAAACAAACATAGAAACCAATTAAATTTAAGGAGACAAAATATGTCTGCAAAAGATGTAAAATTTAAATCAGAAGCCCGCCGTAGAATGCTACGCGGTGTTGACACACTGGCAAATGCCGTGAAAGTAACATTAGGTCCTAAAGGCCGTAACGTTGTCATCGAAAAATCCTTTGGTGCGCCTCGCATTACAAAAGATGGTGTGACTGTTGCCAAGGAAATTGAACTTACTGACAAGATCGAAAACATGGGCGCCCAAATGGTGCGTGAAGTGGCTTCAAAAGCTAACGATCAGGCCGGTGACGGTACAACAACAGCAACAGTGCTTGCACAAGCGATTGTTCGTGAAGGAAACAAGGCCGTTGAAGCGGGTATGAATCCTATGGATCTTAAGCGCGGTATCGATATGGCCGTTTCTTCAGTTGTTGATGACCTGAAAAAGCGCTCAAAAGACATAAAGTCAAATGACGAGATTGCCCAAGTTGGTACAATTTCAGCTAATGGTGACACAGAAATCGGCGACTACCTTGCACAAGCAATGGAAAAAGTCGGCAAAGAAGGTGTTATTACTGTTGAAGAAGCCAAGTCTTTGGAAACAGAATTGGAAGTTGTTGAAGGCATGCAGTTTGACCGTGGCTACCTGTCACCTTACTTCATCACAAATGCTGACAAAATGGTTTGTGAATTGGAAGACCCATACATTCTTCTTCATGAATCAAAGCTGACAAGCTTGCAATCCATGCTTCCAATTTTGGAAACAGTGGTACAATCAGGTCGTCCTCTATTGATCGTTGCTGAAGATATCGAAGGTGAAGCGCTTGCAACATTGGTTGTAAACAAGCTTCGCGGTGGCTTGAAAGTTGCTGCTGTTAAGGCACCTGGTTTTGGTGACCGTCGCAAGGCAATGCTTCAGGACATGGCAACTTTGACAGGTGGCCAGGTAATTTCTGAAGACCTTGGTATCAAGCTTGAGAATGTCACAATTGATATGCTTGGAACATGTAAGAAAACACGCATCACTAAAGATGAAACAACAATCATCAATGGTGCAGGCGACAAGAAAGACATCGAAGAGCGCTGCAAGCAAATCCGTCAGCAAGTGGAAGATACATCTTCTGATTATGACCGTGAGAAATTGCAGGAGCGTCTGGCTAAATTAGCCGGCGGTGTTGCTGTTATCCGTGTTGGTGGTGCAACTGAAGTCGAAGTGAAAGAAAAGAAAGACCGTGTTGATGATGCAATGCATGCGACACGCGCCGCTGTTGAAGAAGGTATTCTTCCAGGTGGTGGAACGGCCCTTCTTTATGCGACACGCGCTCTTGAGAAACTGGATGCGACAAATTCAGACCAGAAAGTCGGAATTGATATCGTACGCCGCGCTCTACAAGCTCCTATACGCCAGATTGCAGAAAATGCAGGCGTAGAAGGATCAATCGTTGTAGGTAAATTGCTTGAGCAAAAAGACAGCAATTTCGGCTACGATGCACAAACAGATACGTATACTGACCTTGTTAAGGCCGGTATTATTGATCCAGCCAAAGTTGTACGTTCTGCAATCCAGAATGCAGCATCCGTTGCTGGCTTGTTAATTACAACAGAAGCGACTGTCACTGAAGTGCCGCAGGATGACAAAACTCCTGCCAACGATATGGGTGGCATGGGCGGAATGGGTGGCATGGGCGGA
>NZVS01000071.1 GCA_002701555.1 Alphaproteobacteria bacterium
ACGGCTGCAACCGGAGGCATAATATTGTCAGGAGCTGGTGCGACTTCAGGAGCTGCCCCGACTTGTGCTTCCAAAGCGTTTAAGGCTTGCATGAATTCTGACTTACATGTCACATTTTCAGGTGTGTACCAGTTTTCCTCTTCCTGCTCGATCCAGCAGTCATATTTGACTTGAGCTGTTGCTGCGAGCTGTGGAGCAATTTCACGACCACCACGGTTTAACGCAGAGATAAGTCTGGCGCGTGCAGGCTGAAGCTCATTAACATCTTCAGTTCTAACATTCCAGTCACTGATTGGCTCAGGTAAAACTGCATGTCCTTTTGCAGAGACAAGGCCTTTGCGGGCAAAATGCAAAGCATCAGCGTAATCTTTCTGACGTTCCTGATTCATATTTGAAAATTCACGATATCCGTCAGTCAGATGCTGAGTGAAAGGGCTTCCTACAGCTTGAGCTTCGGAAAGGGCTTCCATTTCAGTATCACTTTGAAATACGCCACAAGCAGTCAGCATAACTGCAACCAGGGCGAGGGTTAGGTAATTCTTATGTCTCATTGAAGAGCTCCTTGTCATCATAATCCATTGTGTTCTTAAAATCTTTACAGAGCGATAAACGACAAATGTAAAAAGATTTGTACAGTGCATAGTTTTAAAATGAACTGAGTATAAAGTCAAAGCCTATGTGATTGGCGTATATATATGTTTTAGGCGACTGTGATTTATTTGTTACAAAACTTGACAAAAGTTTTCAAAAACTTTAACAGAACATATCGAATATTAGTTACTTCACATATTCGGCTAAAAAATCAATCAGCTTAAATTCTTTAAGGAGATGAACTATATGAGTACACCTGCAATCGCCCCAATCGCTTTTCTCTTGGCAAATGGTTTCGAAGAAAGCAATTATGCCCAAGCCCAGAAAACAATAATAAAAAATGGTCTGGAGACAAAAGTGGTTGCTGCTGAGACGGCGGTTGTTAATGGTTGGGACGGTCAAGGTTGGGGATGTTTTTTTCCTATTGATGAGCCGTTAAACAAAGCACTCGCATACGATTTTTCAGGTCTTGTAATACCTGGCAATAAACGTTCAGTAGAAAAAATGTTAAAGACAGCCCATTCCCGCCGCTTTATAGAAGGCTTTTTGACAGCTGGAAAACCCATACTATGTGTTGGAGATACATCTGTTTATACAGAACTTCTTTCTGGTTATGAGGCGCATGCCGAAAGCATTCTTTACGCACATGAAGATAACCTTGCTGAAATGCTTTCAACTTTCACTTCAGCCCTTAAAGTAGATGAGCTTGATATTGCAGACGCTGCATAATCCTGCTATTTGATTTTTCCATGAGCCAGGAAATACAAAATATTAAAGATTCCATAGAAGGTGGCCTTCTCCTTCTAAGGAGGCATCTTTGACTGGGATCGTGCACTTTTAAGACTTGATGAATTAACGTCCCTGTCTGAATCCCCCACATTATGGGATGATCCTGAAAAGGCGCAAAAACTGATGCGCGAATTAAACCACCTTAAAGAGCAAGTGGAAACTGTTCAGAAAATCGAACAGGAAACCGGTGATTCTGTTGAGCTGTTCGAGATGGCCAAAGAAGAACAGGATGATGCCCTTATGAAAGAGCTTGAGGGGGCTCTTCAGAAGCTACAGGAAAAAACCAGACGATTGCAATTGCTTAGCCTGCTTTCAGGCGAAGCGGACATATCTGATGCATATCTTGAAGTTAACTCGGGCGCAGGTGGTACAGAGGCTTGTGATTGGGCTGAGATGATTTTGAGAATGTATGTCCGCTGGGCTGAGGCCCATAGTTATAAAGTCGAATACATGGACCGGAGTGAAGGCGAAGAAGCCGGCATTAAGTCTGCAACTATCAAAATCAGTGGTGAGATGGCGTATGGGTGGACGAAAACTGAAAGTGGTGTACACAGATTAGTGCGCATATCCCCTTATGATTCCAATAGCCGCCGCCATACAAGTTTTGCATCTGTAGCGGTTACGCCTGTTGTCTCGGAAGACATCGATGTGGATGTACAAGAGAAAGACCTACGCATAGATACGTATCGCTCCAGCGGTGCTGGTGGTCAGCACGTAAATACGACTGATAGTGCGGTTCGAATTACTCACGTACCAACTGGTATAGTTGTCGCTTGTCAAGCAGAGCGCTCCCAGCATAAAAACAGGGCATCTGCTATGAACATGTTGAAGGCACGCCTTTACGAACTGGAACTTAAACGCAAGGAATCAGAAAATGCCGAAGCTTATGATGAGAAAAGCGAAATAGGCTGGGGGCACCAGATCAGATCCTACGTGTTGCATCCCTATCAGATGGTTAAGGATTTGCGGACAGGCGTTGAAAACACGCAAGCGCAAAACGTTTTGGATGGCGATTTGGACAAATATCTGGAAGCTGCTTTGGCAGCAAAAGCCGGAACAGCAAGAGAAGATTGATTTCTGTATAGCTTTTATGGCAAAAGATATTTGTTAAAGTAAACATCTATGGGTAGTGACATATAAACAGAGAGTCGTTAGACTGTGGTGGCTTTGCTATTCGGGTAAAGATTCGACCAGGATTAAATCACATCATATACAATTTAAAGTGCAAGACATGGTTATGAACTTCAATAAAGCTTTCTTACCGCTAATCGCGATAGCTTCGTTTTCTATTACATTCCCCGCAAAAGCAGGGTTTNAGTTCAATGCAACACCGATGTCGCAACAAGGGGGATTTGAAAACTCCGGTGATGTAATGTCTCCTGTATCTTCTTCTGTGGCCCCTATACCAGAAGTTAGAGAAGAATCAGTTATGGGTGGTGGGGCTGTTCTCCCGCCATCTTCATCGTCAGGGTCTGCTACTGTGACCACACGTGAGCCGAATTTTGTTTCATCCAACTTCCGCAAAGGATCAGGACCTGCGGCCAGAGAGATGGGGTATATAACTCCTGAACCATCTTACAATATGGCTTCTCTGCCACCGGCACAACAACAGCAACGTCCTTATGCTGGGGACGTATATCAGGATGCGGCTATGTCCCAACCTTCCAATTATGCAGCCGAGTGCGAGACAATGGAGCGTTGGGAAGTAACAGGAAATGAAAGCCTTCAAAATGTTTTAGAGGGCTGGTCAAGACGAGAAGGCATGGGGCTGATATGGAATACACCTAATGTATATCTTTTTGACGCTCCTTTCTTTCTGAAAGGTAGTTATACAGAAGCTGTAGAGCGAGCTCTTAATCAGTTTTCCGATGAACCGGGCCGTCCGGTTGGTGCGATATATAATGACCCCCAGACAGGTCGCCCTGTTCTGGTAGTGTCTCAAGAATAATACAGGGGGACTTGGCATGCGTGCTGGACTTTCAAAGTTGAAAACATTGAGTTTGTTGTCAGGAACAGTTGGAATATTATCCATCGTTCCTTTTACCGTTTTTGGAGCTACCTATTCAGCGACGGGGGATTGGTCCGTCACGAAAAGTTCTGACGGAAATTACTGTACGGCGGTACAAGGTTTCACCCAGCAGGCAGTAATTACTGTTGGTCAGCGTGCTGATGGCGCACTTTCAGTTGCACTGGACTTTCAGAAGGATATACTGGATACAACAAAAAGCCATACAGCCAAATTAACGGCTAACGGTGTAAGCCGCACATTTACCACCCGCACGGCATCGCCCTCAACTTTGGTCGTTGCCGTCGGCATTGATGATTCTTTTTATGTGGCTTTAAAGAACGCCGTGGTGCTAGGCGTTTCCATTGACGGTAATAAGCATGATTTCTCGTTAAAGCAAGCCGCTTCCGGTCTGCAGGCGTTGAGCCAATGTAGCGCTAGCCTTCCCAATTCAAGTATACAAGCCAGCACGTCTTCTCCGACTATATCGGAGTCGTCTGCTCCTTCACAACCAGTGCCCAGCGTGCAATCCAGCACAGTTCAAACGACCTCATCATCTGCATCTGGTGCCTCAGCGGCTCTACTGGCTGAAAATGCAAGCCTTAAGGATGCCTTGGGCCAACTTAGGCAACAATACGAAAACCTTGCATCCCAAGGTACGACGAGTGCGCGAGCTTCTGAGCTTGAAGAAAAACTTGCAATTGCCAATAGGGAACTTCAGCAACTCAGGTCACAGGCTTCTATACCTCAAGAAACGGCACAAGATGCACAAGCCGTAACAAATATGCAAAAGGCACTTGAGGATGCCCAAGGCAAAATTATTACGTTGGAATCTCAACTTGCGCAGAGCAGAAATCAGGTTACAGAAGCCCAGCAAGCCGCGACACAAGATACCCAAGCCGAAACGCAACTTGCTGCCTTAAAAAACCAGGTAAGTGAACTTTCAAGCGAAAAAACACGTCTTGAACAAGAAAAGATCCGTTTGGAAAGTGAAAAAAACAACCTTTCCAGCCAGCTTTCAAAGGCTTCTGCAGAAGCTGTCTCATCAGAACAGTCTTCTGCAGCTTTAACGACTGCACAAAATCAGCTTAGCTCCTTGCAAGCCGAAAAGATCAAATTGGAAAATGATTTAAAGGCAACACAGACAACGCTTGCTATGATGAAGGGTGAGCAAAGAGAAACTGACGAAGTTAAATCGAACGTCAAGAATCTTGAAGAGAGAGTTGCAGCATTACAGGCAGAAAACCAAAATTTGCAATCACAAATGGCTAGCAACAAAGCTATTGAAGACAGCAGCAAGAACTTAACTGAAGAAATAGCCAAGCTGCAAACTGAACGTGCGGTCATGCAAGGAACTATTAATGGGCTTAATGATCAGATATCACAACTAAATAGTAAAATTGAACAAGATACAGCTTCTTTAACTGCCACTAAGTCTGAAGAAGGCAACAGAGTAAAAGTCTTGGAGACGCAAATTGCGATGATGAAGGGTGAAAACTCTAATCTTCAAAAAGAACTTACTGATGCTAGAAACCAGATGTCATCTTTAAAAGCTTTAGCTGAACAAGAAAAGCCTGAAGATAATTTAAAGGTCAGCATGCTTGAGACGCAGGTTACCGACTTGCAAGGTGTGAATACAAGGTTGGAAGCTGAACTTGAAGCAGCTAAGGCTGAAAAGGCTGTAACTACACAACAAAATTCCGACACTAATAATTCACAGTTGGCCTTGCTGCAGACACAAGTGACTGATCTTCAGAGTGAAAATACTACTTTAAAAGCACAGCTTGCTGCTGCGCCTGATAGCAATACAGTTCAACAAACAGAATTATCCTGCCCTGAACCTGCAACAGTTGCTTCGGACACAGGCAAGCAAGATGAACTCAGAGCACAACTGCGAACTGTTCAGACAGATTACGAACGCCTACTTGCAGAGAATTCCAGACTTGGCACAGAGCTTGATAAAATGCGTACCAATATTGAAAGTGATAAGCTGGAAGTTGCCGGTGGTGACTGGACTTTAGAGCAAGCAACGCGCCGTTATCAGGAATCTCAACGTGAAATCAGGCGTCTAGGGGCTTTACTAGAACGTCAGAATAGCAAATGTCAGGCTGAAAAACAGGAAATAGAATACATGCTTTTTGATCCTCGCCTGACGGAAACTGCGCAGATTGCGATGTTGAACTCTCTTGAGGACCAACTTAACCAGAGCAATACACGCGTTAGGGAACTTGAGGGCAAACTTAATCTTACACCTTCATCTTTTGCGCAAAATACAGTTTCCGGTTCATCCAATGTTATAACCGGTGGCACTAAAGTTGCTGCTGTGGATGCGGCACCTGTTCCAACGCCGCAGACTTCTGCCAAACCTATACTTGCATCAGTAAAAGTGGACAGGGCGGATATGATTAGTGTCCAGCAATTATCACCTGATTACTACAAAGGTCTTTTACAAAACGCAGGTGTCAGCATTCAAAATCTCGAGAACAAATCATCTGACGGAAAAGTGAGTTACACGTGGGCGGTTAATAATGCTCTATACGGTACGGCTCAGGAAGTTCCTTTGAAGGGCAGTTTCGCAGGTATGGTGGAAAACTACATTAACACTGCAAAATCCAGATGTCAGGGTGAGTTTGCGGCTGTACCTGTTTCCACAGGTGTAGCAAATCCGGGTAATACAAGAGAGGCCTACGAGATAGCTTGTGTAAATGGACAGGGCGGGTTATCGGCATCACTACTGTTTTTCCAGAAAAATGACAAGTTTATATCTATAGCGCATGAAGGAGCTACTGACAGCATGTCCCAAGCTATGGAAATTCGTGACAAGCTTGATAAAACAATTCAAAAAAGTTCATAAATACATAGTTTTGAGAAACTTCAACCACCAGAAAGTAATCTGTTGGTAATTTTTATCTGTAATTATAAGTGACTATGGTATCTTTAGAACGAAATAGACAGCCTCTCACAATTGCGTAAACTTATGAGCAAAACAGACCCTTTGCTAATTCATCTTTCGGAAACTTTAAAACTGACAGGACAAGTGGCTTTTGTCTGGAATTTGACAGAGGATAAACTTCTTTTTTTCGGTGACAGTAAAGGTGTTTTCGATTGTGAGGCAGGGGAGTTGCCCTCTAACAGTCTAGAGTATAATAAGAAACTTAATCCAGAGGATTTACCGTACCGCTTGGAAACTCTGCATACCATTTTCGATGCTTTATCAAACGAGCAACCGCAAACTGATTATAAAATCAAATACTCTGCCCGACACATGGATGGAAGTTTCATACCTCTGGAAGAAAAAGGAACCGCCATTTACGAGCCTAAAGCAGGTCAGAAGATTGCCCGTGGTATTATAAAAATTGATGCAGCAGCACTTAAGGAAAACCTTATTCTACAAGGTATGGAAGGAGCTTTAATAAAGCCTGATATTATGGGTGACGCGACAGCCGGGCGTCGATACTTACAAAATATCATTGAGGGACTCTCACAAGAGCATACAAGATGCCTCGACAGGGGATTTGTACTTGCCGTTGGAATTGACAGGCTCTCTGTGATGAATGAGGTATATGGACATGAAGTCGTCGATGCAATTATTGAGAAAACGGGAAAACGTTTGCAGGAGCTTGCCTTAGAAGGTGGCACTGTAATGCGGTTGGGAGGAGATATCCACGGGGTTATTTTCAAAAACCGTCTCCAAAAGAATATGGACGAGCTTGCAAGGTATATTTTACAAAATTTTCTCAGGCGTCCTTTTATAATAGATAATCAGAGTATTCAGGTTTTTGTATCTATTGGTGGTAAAAAGATAGATGAGATTACTCTTACGCCGGCCTCCCTTTTGGTGAAGGTGGAAAAAGCGCTTCAGGAAGCAAAAGGCCAGGGTAGGGGATGTTATATTAACTACGATGAAAGCAAGGTAGAAGGGGCAGAAGACTATAAAAATCTTCTCGAGCTGGGCAATGATTTTCTTCAAGGGTTACGAAACAATCGTGTTTGCGTTGCATATCAACCTATTTTAGGAACTAATAAAGATGAGGTCTCTTTTTACGAGTGCCTCATTCGTCTTATTAGTGAGGATGGAAAGTTAATTCCTGCGGGGCATTTTATAGATGCTATAGAACATATGGGGCTGACTCGTTTAGTAGATAGGTTCTGCATGAAAAACGCTGTTCAGGAATTAGAGAAATACCCTGATATCAGATTATCTATAAATGTTTCCAATCAAACTCTAATGGATCCGGAATGGCTAAAAGATCTTTCCTCGATGCTGCATGGTCAAAAAGATGTTGCAGCAAGGTTGATCGTGGAAATTACGGAGAGCTCTGCCATGCAAAACATTGATTACACATTAAATATAGTCAGAGAACTGCAGGGGCTTGGCTGTGCCGTAGCCTTAGATGATTTTGGAAGTGGACAAACGTCATTTTCCCAACTCAAAGACCTTAACTTGAATATGGTGAAAATTGATAAATCATTTCTTATGGAACTTGATAATCATAAGAACAAACTATTCATAGAAACCTTGCATACGCTTGCTGGGGGAATGGACATGGAAACTGTAGCTGAAGGTGCGCAGGATGCTGAAGTCATGAAATATCTCAAAGACAGTGGGATACAGCACATTCAGGGTTTTGCTTACGGACGTCCCTCTATCGAAAGGTTATGGCTTTCAGAGGAAGATCCAGACAGGCATCCGGTCAAACTTAATACTTTAAAGTATGATGATCTTGTGAAAAAAGACGTTTAATTAATCATCTTTTTTTGTCTTTGTTGTCATACCGGCAAAAGCATTCAGCGTATTTTGGAACATTGCCATGTTTTGACGTGTCATCTCTTCCATCATTTGCAGGGGCATCATGCCACCGCTTAAAGATTTGGTCATTTGTTCTCTTAGATCTTCTTGGTGTTGGACGAAATTTTCAAGAGATTGCTCAAGATAGTTAGGCAGAAGCGGTTGCATGGCATCGCCGTAAAATCCAATAATTTGTTTTAGGAAATTGAGAGGAAGAACGTTTTCTCCTTTGGACTCTTTTTCAACAATGATTTGTGTAAGGACAGGTTTTGTAAGATCTTCACCTGTTTTTGCATCAACAACCACAAAGTCGTGGCCTTCTTTTACCATGTCATACAAATCTTCTAACGTTACGTAAGAGCTGCGGCCGGTATCATATAGACGCCTATTTGCGTATTTTTTAACGATAGTTGGCTTGTCCTGTTTCTTTTTTGCTGCAGACATAAATTTGGCCTTCCTGTAAAGTATCCTTAAAGAAATTATAATTTTCGTATAAAGATACTATAATGTTCTTTTTGTGCAGCTGCAAAGGAAATCTTTAGAGCCTGTTTATTGGAATAAAAACAATGCCATCTCAGAGAAATAAACACATACTGGATACATATCTGGGACTGACGCTTTCTACATTAAGCTCTGGTGGCAAAACTATAAAGCACCAAAATATTGAGAAAATGCTGCGCGGTATTAAAAAATACCTTAAATATAAACAGTTTCATTTATCAAAAGAGCATAAAGCCGCATTTGAATGTATGGGCGCAAAATTACTTGAAGTGGTGACTGAGAAAAAAACCGCGAAAAAAGCGCAGCAAATATTAATTATTCCCTCCCTTATTAATGGCATAGAAATTTTTGATTTGTTGCCCTCACAATCGTTTGTAAGGTGGCTTAGTGAAAATGGTTTTGATGTATATATTTTGGACTGGCATCCCGCATTAAAAGCTCAATCAATACGATGCCTTTCTGATGTTTTGCATGTTATTGAAAACTGCGCCAAACATTTATCAATAAACCAGAGGCCAGTTCATGGATTTGGATATTGTATGGGTGGCACCCTATTAGCGGGGATTGCAGCGCGTCATCAAAATCTATTTAAAAGCTTGGCCTTTTTAGCGTCGCCATGGAATTTTCATGCGGAAAATGATCAATTGTCTGCATCATTGAAAGCATCAATACCGTTAAAACCATGGTCGGAGACAACTTCAGTTCACTGGATACAACCTTTCTTCGCCTCATTGGATCCTTTAGGTGCTTATAATAAATTCACCGCGTTTAGCGATATGAAAGATGGAAGCTTTGAGGCAGAGCGTTTCGTTGCTGTTGAAGATTGGCTTAACAGCGGAGAAAACCTGCCCATGAGCCTGACTGAAGAAATTCTGGAAAGCTGGTATCTGAAAAACAAACCGCTTTCAGGCGAATGGATAATCTCAGATAAAAAAATATCTGCAACGGAAATCGATCAACCCTGTTTTTTTGTTACACCGATCAAAGATAAAATTGTGCCACTGGAGACCGCTTCGGCCTTAAAGCACCAGATAAAAGCGGCAAGGCAACTAACCCCTGATTGTGGGCATATCGCCACGCTGGTAAGCAAAAAGTCTTATATTGATATCTGGCCCCGATACTGTGACTGGTTGACAAATCAGCAATAGAAACCACCTTGTGTTTTAAGGGTTTTTAATGCACTAATAGAAACAGCCCAACACATAAAAAGTAAGGTATAAAATGTCTGATGAAATCGTCATTGTCTCGGCCAAAAGAACGGCTATCGGAAACTTCAACGGAACCCTTTCAAGTGTTCCTGCGACAACACTTGGTGCAGCCGCTATAAAAGCTGTTCTGGATGACAGCGGTGTATCACCTGATGCTGTTAATGACGTTTTGATGGGCAATGTTCTGGCCGCAGGGCTTGGACAAAATCCCGCACGTCAGGCTGCGATGGAAGCTGGTTTGCCTCATTCCAAGACGGCAATGACAATCAATCAGGTCTGTGGTTCGGGGCTTCGCTCAATCGCCCTTGGTTACCAAGCTTTGCTTGCCGGGGATGCTGATATAGTTGTTGCTGGCGGGCAAGAGAATATGAGCCTTGCACCTCATGCGGTCCACCTTCGTGATGGGATTAAAATGGGCGATGCCAAAATGGTTGACACCATGATTAAGGATGGGCTCTGGGATGTTTATAATGACTACCACATGGGTGTAACGGCAGAAAACATAGTTGAGAAATATGGATTTACTCGTGATGAGCAGGACGAATTTGCAGCCAACTCGCAGCAAAAAGCAGAAGCCGCAATAAAGGATGGCAAATTTAAAGATGAAATCACACCTGTAACTGTAGCTAATCGCAAAGGGGATATCGTCTTTGAAGAGGATGAGTTTCCCCGTGCCGGAACAACTGCAGAGGGGCTTGGAAAGCTAAGGGGTGCATTCAAGAAAGATGGTACGGTTACCGCCGGGAATGCCTCGGGTATAAATGACGGTGCTGCGGCAGTTTTGTTAATGCGTGCCAGTAAGGCGAAAGAACTTGGCTTAAAGCCTTTCGCCAGTATTAAAGGCTGGGCGACTGCCGGAGTGGATCCTGCACTCATGGGTACAGGGCCTATTCCAGCGACTAAGGCGGCATTGCAAAAAGCAGGTTGGAAAATTGAAGATCTTGACTTGGTCGAGGCAAATGAAGCTTTTGCAGCGCAATCTTGCAGCGTTTTGAAAGAACTTAATCTTGATGCTAGTAAGGTTAATGTGAATGGCGGTGCCATAGCTTTAGGGCATCCAATAGGAGCGTCAGGTACGAGAGTTGTTGTGACTTTACTTCATGAAATGGCTCGCCGTGGCGCGAAAAAAGGTCTGGCTACTTTATGTATTGGTGGCGGAATGGGAATAGCGATGTGTTTTGAGCGGGATGATACACAGGAGTGGAGAGCATTGTGAAAAAAGAAACTGCAATAGTAACAGGTGGCACGCGCGGTATAGGACTTGCCATCACCAAGGCCCTTCGCGAGGCAGGCCACCCGGTCGCAGCCATTTATCATGGTAATGAAGAGGCGGCGCAAAAATGTTCTCGCGAAACAGGGGCAAGTGTTTACAAAGCGGATGTCTGTGACTTTGAGGCTTGTCAGAAAATGGTGATGATGGCAGAAGACGATTTAGGGCCTGTCGGCATTGTTGTTAATAATGCCGGTATCACAAAAGATGGTGTATTACACAAAATGTCTTTAGAAGACTGGGAGAATGTTTTACGCACAAATCTATATTCTTGCTTCAACTTAAGTCGGGCTGTTATGCAAGGAATGAGAGACAGGTCGTTCGGGCGTATAATCAATATAACCTCTATAAACGGACAAAAAGGACAGTTCGGTCAAACCAATTATTGCGCGGCTAAAGCTGGAATGATCGGCTTCACAAAAGCCTTGGCTCTTGAGGGGGCAGCGAAAAATATTACGGTAAACGCCGTCGCACCCGGATATATTGAGACGGATATGACTGCCGCTATGAAACCGGAAGTTTTACAAACCATTGTGAAACAAATTCCAACAGGCCGTATGGGGCTGGCTGAGGAAATCGCGTCGCTGGTTGCTTATCTTTCTTCAAAAGAGGCAGGCTTTATAAACGGGGCAACAATTCCTGTAAATGGTGGCCAATATATGTGTTGACGGAAGTTAGATCTCCCCTTTCTTTTTTGCCTTTTTGACCTATAACTTATTGATGTTAAGAGCTTAACATTAAACTATTAAGTCAGAGGCCGTAAGATGAGCAAAGCTGTATCCGTCATAATTATACTTTTAGTCCTTATTGTTGGGGGTGCGTTAATAGCTCCTAGCATGATCGACTGGAACAAATATAAATCTACGATTACAGAGCAGGTTCAGGCCAAGACGGGGTACACCGTAGCTATTAACGGCGACTTATCCCTTTCGGTTTTTCCTCTGCCCCACTTAAATGTTCATGACGTGACTGTTTTGAACGGTGATAATACCCTAACTAAAATTTCTGAAGTTGATGTTAGTGTCGAGCTTCTGCCTCTCTTATCAAAAGACATCCAGATCCGCTCAGTCTCCCTTTTAGACCCTGTCATAACTCTCAATACAAATGCTGAGGGTGTGGGTAGCTGGGTCTTAGCTGAAAAAGAGCAAGCCATTGCAGAAGGAAAAGATACATCAGAAGAAGCTGAGGACGTTGCTGAAGATGCAGAAAGAAACTCCAGGCCATCTGTATCAATTGGTTCGTTTGAAATCAGTAATGGAACATTTGTTTATAAAGATGGAATTAAAGGGACGTCTACTACTGTAGAAAATATAAACCTTGAAGGTGATATGGAGTCTCTGAAAGGGCCTTTTGATGTAGAGGGTTCGCTAAATTATTCAGAAATGCCTGTTTCTTTTGATATGGAAGTAGGCGACATCACAACCGAAGGCGGTGTGCCTGTGAATTTAAAAGCCGGCCTAGAAGATAAAGATATGGATATATCTTTCACAGGAGAAGTCGGGCTGGCCGATAAGGTTGCCAAAGGTGAATTTTCAGTGGAGGGCAGTGATTTAGACGAATGGTTAAAGTCCGCACCAAAAGGCAAATTTTCAGCATCTGGTAAAACAGTTATCAGTCAGAGCGAGATTGCTCTGGACGATTTTCAGGCACGTCTTGCTTCATTAGCATTTAAAGGTGACGTCGAAGCTGTAAATGTGAATGATGCCAATAACCGCTCTTTCAAGTTTCAGTTGACGGAAACGAGTGGCAGCAAAGGGGATGATTTACTAACGCGTATTCTCAGCGGCTCTGATATTCAGGCTAATTTTACAATGAAACCAACCGAGATAACCGTAACATCTTACGCAGCAAACTTGAATGAGTCTGAAGTGGCAGGTAGCGCAGCATACCGTTACGCCGTTGGTGAAAATCCGGCAGCTCTGAAACTATTATTGAAAGCAGATAGTGTAAATCTCGATAAATGGATGAATCTGGCTGATGAGAAAATGGAAAATGAAGAGGCCAAACGTGAATCGAACAACAAGGGTAATGTAAACAGCCGTTCTTCGCAGACGTCTTCTTACGGATTTTCAATTCCTTTTGCTATGGATTTGGATGCCACAATCGCACAGCTCATTGCCAAGGGCAAAACCTATAGAAACGTCAATGCGAAAATATCTGCCCGAGGCGACAAACTGGTGATAAATTCGGTTTCTGCAGATGCTGTGCATAATACTAATGTGTCAGTTCGCGGGAGTATTGAAAACACAAAGACTTTAAACGGGCTGGATTTGAACTTGGGTTTAAAAACAGGAGATGTTGAGGCGCTGGCTAGAAGTTATGATATTAATATGCCTGAAAGCGACATTACTATCGGTTCATTGGATGCAGATGCCGCAGTTAAAGGATCTTTGGAAAACATGAGTTTTTCTGCAAAAGGGCAAGGGCAGGGCCTAACATTAACAGCAAAAGGTATAGCGAAAACGCCGCTTGAGAAGCTAGTTCTCGAAAATCTGTCATTACGTGTTCAACACCCGAACATGGTACAGGCTGTTAAAATTTTTAGCCCTGAGTTTTCTATGGGACGATACTGGCAGAAACCAGTAGATCTAAGCACAAGTCTGTCTATGAACGATAAATCTGTACAACTAAACTCTCTCAGTGGTAAGGCCGGGCCT
>NZVS01000072.1 GCA_002701555.1 Alphaproteobacteria bacterium
TGGCATGCAAGAGGTCGTCGGTTCGATCCCGATTGGGTCCACCATTTCCCCCTAAAATAAATAAGCAAAAACAATCGGGTGAATCGAACCGACCTAATTTTCCGCACGCGCTGGGTGCGCTTCGCGGCATGGCCCGATTGGGTCCACCATTTTCTCTAAACTTTCTAAAAAGAAGTAGTAGAAATCACCATATAACTAATTATATAACTTAGCTATATGTGGAACATTCTTACAAACCCCGCCTTTTTGACAGCCTCTTTTGTGCTGTTTCTGATTTGTTGCTTTCCAATTAAGCTCCATGCTTCAACTATCAGCTCTGTGGGTTCACCTAACGTTGAAAAAGATCGGCTAACTGCTGAGATAAGACAAGGCTATAGTCTTGATAATGAAGATGATGGCAAGGGCGGGGAAGACCAGCGCCTGCGTTCCCGCTTCCATGTTGATTACGGTCTGACCGAGTATTACGCACCGCGTGTCGTGGTGTCCACCGATCGCCGGAAGGGCGGTTCCGTGGAATTTGATACACTGACTTTTGAAAACAGATTTCAGCTTTTAAAGCAAAAAAACGCCCCTCTTGATTTTGGAATACGCCTTGGCTACTCCCTTCGCGATGGTGATAAAAAACCCGATCGCACTTATATAAACTTATATGAGAGAAAAGATATCGGAGAATGGCAATTCAGGGCGAACCAGCTTTTTTCTCATGATATAGGGGAAGATGCGGGTGATGGCATTTCCGCAGAACTTCGTTTGCAGGCAACTTCCGAAGTTGCGGAAAATGTCGAGCTCGGCCTTGAAAGCTTTAACGATTTCGGAAATCTGGCAGAGCAATCGGGCTATTCAGCGCAGCAACACAGCGCAGGGCCTGTTATAAAGGCCGGCCTTGGGGGCGGGTATGGTCTGGAAACAGGATATCGTGCAGGTGTTAGCAAAAGCGCGCTGGACCACAGCTTCCGCATCTTTCTATCCAAAACATTTTAGGCACAGTCTTGAGGCCACAAGGCTTTCCCTATTTTTAAAAACTATGATATTTTAAAAGCCTTATGAAGGTTCCTTTCATCCCACACAGAGATAGATACAAGCTTGATTACAAAGCTGAAAAAACAGTCCCTCAGGACATGTTTTCGTATATCAAAATGGTTATGGCCAGAGATCCTGCAATGTGGATATATCTCATTATTACAGATGTACTTCATGCTGTACGCTACCCAATTGCTTTTGTCATTATGGGGATGGTGATAGACAGTTTGAGCGCAACGCCGGATAGCAATGCAATCCCAGCGGGTATATGGGCGATGGTTGCAACTTTATTCGCGGTTCTCTTGATCGGAGAGCTATGCCATCTAATACCGCACTATACATCTTTTGACTGGGTGAAAAGGGCAAGGCCCCAGCTGAGATCGGATATGATGCTATATGCTATGGATCACCCCTTCACCTATTTTCAGGATCATTTTGCAGGGTCTCTTGCGAGGCGTATATCAGAGGGCGTTGAAAAAATACCCGATTTGAACAGCCAGATAAGATGGGAGATTCTCCTTAACTTGGTTGGGATGGTAGTTTCAGGTTTGGTCCTTCTAGGCGTTTCATGGATATATAGCCTTATTATATTGACGTTTCTGATGTCGGTTGCCTTGCCGATCCTTTTCTATTTACGAAAAATGAAGGACAAAACAGAAGTTTTTTCATCGGCGCGCTCGGCCGTGTCCGGTCAGATTGTGGACACTTTGTCCAACATCTCGGTTGTTAAATCCTTTGCGAATGAGGGTTATGAAATGCGTGCGCATGAAGAAGTATCCGAGCGTGAGATGAAAGCCTGGCATAAAATGCTGCGTGTTTATCTGATGCTTGATAACTGGCGCAGGATCGCCCTTGTCTTATTTGGTGTGGCGATGATGTCGGCTTGTCTTTTGGGCTGGCAATATGGATTAATAACCATCGGTGAAATTGCAACAATAATGGGGCTTGCATTTTCTTTCACAAGCTATGCCTGGGCGATTAGCTTTGGAATAATACATACGTCACAATCATTCGGATATTTGAGCGATACACTGAAAACCATTGCAGTGCCGATTAATCTGAAGGACAGCGCCCTATCCGAAAAACTAAAAGTTACATCCGGTGACATAAACATAAGAAATCTCTCGTTCAAATACACAGATAGAAACGTTCTTGAACATTTGAACTTGCATATCAAGAGTGGAGAGAGGATCGGATTGGTCGGAATTTCCGGAGCGGGAAAAAGCACGCTTATTAACCTGATCCAGAGGATGTTTCCGGTGCCCGACGAGAGTATATTTATAGATGGTCAGGACATTAACGCGGTTACACAAAAATCACTCAGACGAAGTATTGCGCTGATACCCCAGGATACATCAATGTTTCATCGAACGATCCGTGAAAATATCCGGTACGGAAATTTACATGCAACTGATGAAGAGGTGGCGCGCGCAGCAGAGCTTGCCAACGCGCACGAATTCATAACAACCTTACCCCAAAGCTATGACACAAAGGTTGGTGAGCGCGGTGTTAAATTATCAGGCGGACAAAGGCAAAGAATTGCCATTGCCCGTGCCCTTTTAAAAGACGCGCCTATTCTGATCCTGGATGAGGCCACATCAGCGCTTGATACCCATAGCGAAAGGCTCATTCAGAAAAGCCTGGAAAATCTGATGAAGGGTAAAACCGTTATTGCCATTGCGCACCGCCTTTCAACAATTGCCAATCTGGACAGAATTGTGGTGATGGAGCATGGTCGAATTGTGGAGGAAGGTACGCATCAGGAGCTGTTGGATCGCAAGGGTCTTTATGCTGAGCTTTGGGCCATGCAAACTGACGGATTTCTGCCGGAGTAATTATCAAAATCTTTTCGAGAGACTGACCGCGCCAAAAACCTGACCTTTGTCTTGGGTTTCGAACTCTTCTGTTCGATAGACCACTGTGTAGGCGAGCTTTATATCATCAAATGTAAAACCCAAACCAAGATTGGCATCTGCCACGAAGATATTTTTATCAACGCTATGGGAATCTTTAAAAGTATTGCCATCAAGGAATATATTGCGCCCTACTGCACGCCCGTCCACACCGCCAAAAACCTGCCAGGAAAATCCGCTTTTTGGGATATTATAAAACCCTGTCCCCGGCTGTGACGGGCGCACTCGCAAAGGCGCATCCTGCCAAATATCTTCCGTTGGGGTTAGTTGAAATGATAATCCTGCGCTGGCATGGGTGTAAACATTACCAAGTGTTACTCCGGCATTAGGCATTGCTGAAAAGTTTAGCGGACCGATATCGGCCGTTACTGCTTGCGGCCAACGGCGCTCCCACGATAAAACGACGCCCGGCTCAAAATCCAGCTGATTGTCCCACCCTTCGGGGTCGGGTGAATTTATGAGTTTGTGAACGACTTTTTGTGTCGGTTCACCCAAAGCTTCCGGTCCCACCACACCTAAAGACAGCTCTACAATATCATTATGGTTTTCAGTAAGGGTTGATAAACCTATAGAGCCGTAAGCCCAAGCTGCCCAGGGGCGGTCATCATCAGCCTGGACTTCGCTGGTGATGTCCTCGGGTGTATAAAGGTTTTGGCCCAGCGAATAATAAACACTTGTCGTATGGTTGATATCAAAATCAGGAATAGGTTTGGCAACTGAACGTGCCCATTCCGGCAAATCAGCATTTATATCAAAATATGATAAGCGCACACCGCTTGTATAATTCTGGTCCGTACCGCCACCACCAATGGAATCATTTTCAATAGCAATAGTAATAATCTTGTCCTTGTCCGAGAAAGCTTCCTCTTCGGGGAAACTTTCAGAGATCGTGGGCTCTGGAGCATCATATGCATTCTGGGCATACGCCGTTACCGTAAGTGAATTAACGGCCAAAATAAATGTTAGGATCGGGATTAGTTTCATGACGCATAAACCTGTTCTGATAAGCTTAGTTCCATTGATTGGAAAATAATATCTTTTTACACTTCAAAAACCAGTAATAAAATAGTATCTGTAGTATTTACGGGCTTTATAAAGTCGGTATAGTATCATCTTTACAACAAAATACTCTACAGGTTTAAGGAGAGGAATGTGACAAGGTTTTTAGCACTTATTCTTTGTGTGTCTGCTTTAACAGTATCTGCAGGCTGTCAGAATACTGTTCAGGGTTTCGGTCAGGATCTTGAGAAGGCGGGGAAGAAAATACAAGGGGATCCAAACACAAAAACAAGTACGTCGACAACGACGCGCTCTACAACCACATATTCATCTAACCCCACCTATGGCGACGTATATTAGAAGCATGTAACGCCGCAAGGCATTAAAAAAGGGAGAAGGAATAATGACGAGATTAATAATATTGGCGACCATTATGGTTTTAGCAGCACCTGCTGTAGCGAATGCACAAAGCGGGGAAGCACAGGTGGAAAGTAAAAAAAGACTTCCCCTGAGCCAGGAAGAGCGTGAAGAGCGCGAGCTTGAGCGAGTCTACGGAACACAGGTTGAGCGCGACAATATGACTCGCGGCGGCAATGATAGATCAACGTTTGACCGTTATGGTGATGGCAGGCTTGGTACTTTTCAAAACGCGAACGAGACGGACCGCAATCTAGAAGAAAGCGATGCGATAGGCATTAACTTGCGCTTGTTTGAGTTTGAATAAAATCCCTAATTTTAATGGCGCGCTTGTTCCAGCTGTAAATATCCTGGATATCTTTTTCTCCCTCTAGTCCCATGGCCTGGCGCAAGGCTGTTGATTTACCAACATGGCATATCGCCTCCACCCATCTATTGGTATCGGAGGGTGGCACAAGCGTAGCATTGCGGCCATGGGAAAGTATCTCGCGCAAAACAGGAAGATCGGAAGCAATAATTGCTTTTCCTGCAGCCATATATTCAAACAATTTCATCGGCGAAATCCAACGCGATATGTCGGCCCCCGTTCCGATTTTTATAGTTTCCTGATAAGGGGCAAGAACAACATCAAATTTTGCAAGATAGGCATTCATTTGTGAATGCGGTTTGTTTCCATGCATATAAAGGTTTTCGGGCGGCCTTTGCGCTTTCCAGTATTTTAGGTCGGCGGGCGATCCGCCCACAACATGGAAATCCATTTCAGGCAGCAGGCTGGCAACGCTCATTATAACTTCCATGCCGCGCCCCTTATGCAAGGATCCTGTATATCCAATCTGCCTTGCATCTTTGCGACCGGCCCAGTCCTTTGCGGGGATACCCCTTGGGTTGCGCTCTGTCACATCTGCCCCATCATGTGCGACCAGGACCGGCCCACTATAGTCTGGAAAGGCTTTGAGAAAGTCTAATTTTAGCCCCTCAGATATTACGATAAGGCCTTTAAATGATTTCCTGCGAAGTAATTTTTTGGTCAAATATCTCTGTATTTTGCCCTTTGGCACCTGATGGGCTTCGTAAAAAACGGGTTCATTTGAAAAAGATAATAAATATAGCCCAACTATATCGCGACCGTAAAAGACTTGCGGCGCTGGTATCAAACCAATTTTGAAAAACAATGAGCTGAGCCTTGCGAGTCCTGATAGATAAGGGGTTGTCCCAAGCGGAGAGCGGACAAGTCTGAAGTTTTCTTTGACTCCGTAATAGGAATAGGGATTGTCTTTTGTTTTTCCCCGCTTGCCAAAAAGAGAAACATCAAAATCAGGTAGACGCGCAAGAGCCTGGCACATTTTCATCACATGGACGGCGTTTGCCTTGGAAGACGGGATAGTTGATCCTGATATATATGATAGTTTCATAACTATAATCTAAGACATATAAACTAAATTTTAAATGCTCTTGAAAATTTACCCCCAAAGTCGCAAAATCACACACAAGCTGATCTAATAATAAGCCACGCGCAGGATATGCAAATGCCAGACAAAAAGATTTCTAAGAAAAAACAGATGAAGGGCCCAAAAGCATTTTGGGGAAAGGTTTTGAAACCAGGACTCCTATCAGCAAATATTCTTCTTGTCCTTATGATCGGTGGGATCTTCGTGATGTCCCATTTCGGTATAACACCGCAGATCAAAGAAGTTTTTTCAAAACCTCAATACACATACCAGATTGGGGATAGCGAAATAACAGCTTATCTGGTTATGAAATCTATTATTACCGCAATTATAATATTCTGGCTTGCTGCAATATTAAGCGCCTTTGGAGAGCGCCGCATTGGAAAAATAAGCAGGATACGCGCATCGAGCCGTGTACTTTTCACCAAGATATTCCAGATAGCGATTTATATAATAGCTTTTCTTATAGGCATGGACGTAATCGGTATTGATCTAACCACTTTGACTGTTTTCTCAGGCGCGGTTGGTATAGGGCTCGGATTTGGCCTGCAAAAAATCGCATCGAATTTTATAAGCGGTCTTATTTTGTTAATGGAGCGCGCTATAGAGGTGGGTGATTTAATAGAGCTTGACGGGAATACGACCGGTTTTGTCCGTAAGAACAGTGCGAGACACACTCTTATTGAAACATTGGAAGGTCGCGAAATTATGGTACCCAACGAAGATTTCATCACCAACCGCGTAATCAACTGGACGTATTCAAACACCAAGGCGAGGATTGATGTGGCTGTCGGAGTTTCTTACAATTCAGACCTTGAGCTCGTTCAAAGACTTATTACAGAGGCTGCTCTTGAGCACCCTTTGTGCTCAAAAGATCCGGCGCCAAATTGTTTTCTTCGAAACTTCAACTCTTCCTCGGTTGATTTTCTCCTTTTATTTTGGGTGGATGACGTGACGAAGGGTCGCTGGATGCCGCAAAGCGAGGTTATGTTTACAATTTGGAAAAAATTTAAAGAGAATGGAGTGGAGATACCATTTCCACAGCAGGACTTGCACCTTGTATCTGCGCCCGGTCTTAATCTCGTAAAAAACGAAAACATTGGTCAGGATGAAATAGATGACGCATGATTTTATACTTCAATCCTGGGCCTTTGACGGAAAAGGCGCGGGACGTCCAATCGACAAAAAGACGATATCTGAACACGTTGAAGGGAAACAACTTGCATGGGTACATTTGGATGTAAACGCAGAAGAGACAAAAAGCTGGATTAAGGACGAGGTATCTTATCTTGATCCGGTCATTATAGACGCCTTGCTTACAAAAGATACGCGCCCGCGAATGATGGAAATCGATAACGGCTTTCTTATCATTTTGCGCGGTGTCAACATGAATCCGGGTGCCGAGCCAGAGGACATGGTGTCGATCCGCATGTGGATCGATCCGCACAGAATAATTACTTTGCAGCGCCGTCCCCTGAAAACCGTATCAGATATCGCGGAAAAATTGTCGCAGGGTCGCGGGCCTAGAGACCAAGGTGATTTTCTAACAATGATATGCGCCCACCTGTTTGACTACATAGACACGGCGCTTGGTGATTTGGGTGAGCGGACGGATGATATTGAGGAATATATAATGGATGAGCCGGACGCAGCTTTCCGTGAAAAGATTAACGAAATCAGGAAAGAAGCGATAGTTTTCAAACGCTATATACAACCACAAAGAGATGTAATCGCACAGCTTAGGGCCAGTGAAATGTCCTGGTTGAGTGCGCATGATCGCCAAGGTTTGCAGGAAAGCTATAACCATCTTGTGCGCTATGTAGAAGATTTGGACACTGTTCGCGAGCGAGCGCAGATTGTAAAGGAAGAGCTGAACACAGTTCTTTCCGACCAATTGAACAAAAATCTTTACATACTTTCTGTGATTGCAGCCATTTTTCTTCCACTTGGTTTTTTAACTGGCTTGTTCGGCATCAATATTGGTGGAATGCCGGGTGTTGAAAATGTTCATGCTTTCTGGATTTTTTGCGGCTTCCTGACGGCCGTTACCTTATTACAGGTCATAATATTTAAAATTATGCGGTGGTTTTAATAGGTTTTACCAATGAATTTTTTAAAAGCCTATTTCCACGCGGCAACGGTCAGTCTGTCTTCAAAGTTTGTCGCCATATTTGCCAACATAGCGCTACTATGGCTGGCCGCGCGCATATTGGACAAGGGAGATTTTGGTATCTTCATGGTGGCACTGGCTGTTGTCAGTTTGCTTGGAATGGTGTTGGCCGGGCCTTTTTGCAGCATTATTTTATTTCATGGGTCACGGTTAAAAAATGAGCCGGATCAAAATGAATTGGGGCATGAGTTGACCGGAAGGGTCATGAGTTGGGTGATTATATTTGCTTTGCTTATAACTGGCCTAATGATCGTGTCCGCAAATATATGGTCTGATATATTTAATATGCCGGATCTGGAACGGTGGCTTTATGTTCTAAGCCCAATGATTATACTGGAAGCGCTTAGACGTGTAATGGCGGCTTGGCATAGGGCGCGCCAGGAAGTACAGATATCAATCACTTATAATGAGATATGGCCTAATGTCCTTAAAGCCGGATTTTTGGTTGGAGCCTATCTTTTTTCTCCGCATATTTATGGCGTGGCTTTTGCGCTTAACCTGTCATTGCTGGTGCCGGTCGTGGCGATTTTCATGAAAGACCCTGTTTATCCTAATCTGGGGCGAAAAGTTTTTACAGACTGGGATATAAAGTATGGCCTAAAAAATCTGTTCACTTATGGCCTTAATCAACAATCCAGAGGGTTTGATCTTATTTTAGTGGGTGCACTATCAAGTGCACTTATAGCGGCAGATTATGCAATCGCCTCGCGCTTCGGACGTCTTTTGCTGGTTGGTAAGCAGGGCCTCTCCCAACTTCTTGCTCCCCGGTTAGGAGCGCATTTTGGTGGTGAAGCAAATGACATGGCCGCATTTGAATTCAAAATTATGCGCTTCATCGGTTTTGCGATCGCCGCTTGCGGCGCCTTATTCATGCTTTTATTTGGAGAATGGGGAACATCACTGTTTTGTGATACGTGTGATAATGCTTACCCAGTCCTGCTTATCCTGTCGGCAGCTTTTGTCGTTAACACAAGCTTTGGATCTTTGGAAGATTACATGACTATGGCGGGGCATGCAGGCTGGAATCTTGGCCTAAGCGTAATTTCTACATCAATTATGATTTTAATGAGCATAATACTCATCCCTTATCTGGGAGGTGTGGGAGCAGGTTTTGCTGTTCTGGCGGCCTTTGCGGTCAGGGGTGTTGCGATGACATTGGCCATCCAGAGGCTGGATGGAGTTATGCTTGTTACAACAGCTAACATGACGACTGCATTTGCGGCGGCAGGTGTTCTTATCGGTGCGGCGTATGACCAGATAGGAACCGGACTTGCCTTTTTCCTTATTGTATTAATTACCATTTTGCCGCTAGACTATAAAAAACTAATCTCACGCCGTGGCCGCACGCTTCGGTGAGGCATATTTTTCAATGAGCAATTTTAAAAAACCAGTCGAGCTTTTTCATCTTGGCCCACCAAAAACCGCAACTACTTGGGTGTATCGGGCCTTATGTGAAAATTCACAAATTGTAACCAGCGCCGAAGACCGGATACATTTTTTCGATCTGCATTATTCCAAAGGTGAAGATTGGTATGATATGCAATTCACCCACAATAGTGATGGCGAAAACGAAGATAAAATAAGGTTCGATCCGACATATTCTTACATTTGCAGCCCTTACGCTTTGCAGAGAATTGCAAAATATAATCCTGACGCAAAGTTAATGTTTGGACTGAGGAATCCGATCGATCGGGCATTTTCACATTATTGGCACATAAAAAAACAGGGTATCGGCGCCAATTTTTCATTTTCAGACATACTGGTTCATTATAATAGTTACGCAACATGGATGGAGCATGGACTGCTATCGAAGTCCGTTCAGTATATCCTGGATAATTTTCCCCGAGAAAACATAAAGCCTCTATTGGTTGAAGAAATGGAGGGGAATGGCGAAGCTACATACAAGGATATATGTACATTTGCAGGCATAGATGCGGATAGTATGCCTGGCGTTGTAAACCGAAAAATCAACGTTGCAGGCCCGAAAAAAACAAAAGCAAGTTATATGAAAAACAGGCTTGGTAAACTCCTCTTTGGTCGCGAAACGATGGAGGGCGATACTAGTGGCAGTAAAATAAAAAGCATGTTTTCTGGGAAGCGCGAATATCAAACAGGTATCGACCCCGTACTTCGCAAAGAACTTAGCGGATATGTGCTTGAGGACATAGAGAAACTTGAAAAATTGCTGGACATTGATTTGTCCGCCTGGAAATCAGCTTAAGGGGAAATTCATGGAAAAAGATAGTCAAAAAAAAGGAAGTTTTGGCCTTCCTGCGGATTACAAACCCAACCAGACACTAGAAACCATGGATGTTGTAAGCGGTAAGGACTATTGGAATCCAAACAGAACGCGCCTTGCTTTCCTTTATCAATATTATGTGTATGTGTATGCGGCAAAATTAGCGGAAGACCGCAACGCTAAGAAAATTATGGATATTGGATGCGGGCCAGCGCCTAAGCTCAGGTTGGTGCATAATAAAAATCCCAAAGCGCATATAATTGGAATTGACCAACCTTCAGCAATTGAATATTGCCAAAGTACTTATAATTATGGGACATGGGTGGTGGACGATTTCGAAAACCCTAGGGATGATATGGATTTGCCAAAAGCAGATTTAATCATCAGTTCGGATGTAATCGAACACCTTCAAAATCCTGATAAACTATTAGAATATGCCCGTTCGAAATTGGCAGACGGTGGCTTAATATTGCTATCGACCCCTGATCGCGCCAGAATGACAAGTGAAAGTCAGAAGACGCCCGATAATCCCCACCATATTCGTGAGTGGACATATCAGGAGCTGGAAAATTACGTTGTTTCCCGTGGGTTTGAGATTGTAGAGCATTTCCATCAGTGGCCATTAAGGCTTGTACCTTCAAAAGCCCTAATCAGGAAAATAATTACAAAGATTTTTAAAGGTGAGCCGCGTAAATGGAAATATAATCAGGTCATTGTTATCAAACCGAAGGTTTGAACCGTATTTAGTTAGACCCATCATTTTCTTTGCCGGCAATGCCGAGAGCTTCCTCAATAGAAAGCTTCCCTAAAATTTTGTGTCGGCTCTCATGCATCGTATCCAATAATTTGGCAACAGGTGCGGGGGAGGCGGGCGCTGCAAGGCTTAGCTTTCCTGCGCGACCATAGCTTTCCAACGCATCAAATACTTCTTGCATAGGAGTTGTGGCAAAGGAAACCGCAGGATGCCATGTTGGCTCGTTCTCCCCAGTGGCTAAAATCAAGCTTTTCTCGACAAGCGCATCCAATATACGTTCAACAGCGATCGGCGGCGCATTGACGCTTTTGGCAAGATTTTCAGTTGTCCAACTGAGACTGCGATCATGATGTGCTTTCCCTACATAGTAGACGATGCTTAAGCCATAATTATGCATTAGGCGCGTTGATAACAACAATGGCTGTCGACTTATTCTTAAAAATCGGGGGTGCTGAGCATAAAAAGCGATGTTGCACCCCAAAAGCACAACCAGCCAACCGATATAAATCCAAACCATAAATAAAATCAAAGTTGCAAAAGCGGCATATATAGCAACATATGTGGTCGAACTTGTCACAAAAAGAGAGAATATATAGCCCATGACTTTCCAGATGAAAGCCGCAAAAAGTCCTCCGACAAAGGCGGGCATGATCTGTACTTTTGTATTGGGCATAAATATATAGAGCGCCGCAAAACCAATAGCCAGAACAAGCCATGGCACGAGAAGTCCAAAGAAAGACAAGATTGCGCCAATAAAAGCCATATCTTGCAACGTTAAATAAAAATCCGAATGACGAAGTATCGTAGTTGCGCTGGTAGAGAGGAAGATTGCCAGAGGACCTATAAACAATACAGTCAAATAATCGCTAAAGCGCTTTGCTACCGACCTACCTTGTCCCACACGCCAGATATAATTAAACGACCATTCGATTTTCTGCATGAGGGACACAACCGAATAAATAAGGAAAGCCAAACCGATTGCGCCAAGAACACCGACTTTTATGTTGTCTACGAAATCAACTATTTTTTCGGTAATTTCTTGCGCCTGCGCATTACCCAGGCCGCTCAGGAGTTGACCTAAAAACGGCTCAAGCTGGTTTTGTACACCAAAGCCCTTCAACACAGAAAAAGATACAGCCAACAGGGGAACGATCGTTATTAAGGTTGTATAAACAAGACTCATCGCACGAAGTGAAAATTGTGTATCAGTTCCATCACGGATAAGAGCGAACAGGAAGCGAGCTATCATGTGCCCCTCCCTAACCAGGAACGGTTTATCGGAAAGATCGGCTTTTAAAAAGGCATCGACCTTTTCTTGTAATACGGATCTTCTCGACATTATTGCATGACCAATCTGTTTAAATGTTTGGGAAGAAGAACATAATAGCGACCGCGGGACTTCATTTTCCCTGCAAGCAATTCCGCCCTTTTTCCCGATCCCCAGAAAATATCTCCCCGCACAGCGCCTTTGATGGCGCCGCCTGTGTCCTGACCCATCATTAGCTGGCGGAAAACACCTTTGGTTTCATCCGGGTGGTGCGCGTCAATCCAAAATGGCAGACCGTAGGGCCATATACCATGGTCAACGGCCAATGACCGCTCTGGCGTTAAAGCAATTCCTTCGCCGCCTTTGGGGCCTTCCGCATCTTTCGTTTCCTCGAAAAACACATAGGAGGGATTTGAGTTCATGATTTCGGTGGCGCGCTGGGGGTGGGTTTCAAGCCAGGTGCGGATACTTTGCATAGAAACATTTTCTTTTTGCAACTCGTTTTGTTCAACCAGTGTTTTACCGATTGCTTTGTAAAGATGCCCGTTTTGCCCAGCATATCCAACGCGTACCGTTTCCCCATTTTCAAGTTTAACAATACCTGATCCCTGAATTTCCAGAAAAAAAGCATCAATAGGATTGTCGACCCATAACAGGGCTTTATCCTGTTCCTGCGGTAGGGCGCCTGACGTAATTTGCGCGCGGTTTTCATAAGGTTTAAGGTGACCGTCTATGTTGCGTCCTGCTATACGCTGACCTTTCAGCTCATCACGGAATTCTCCAAGATTAACCATTATCAGATCATCAGGCTTTGCCCTGAGCGGTACATTATACCGGTCTGTCTTCTCATATGATCCATTTAGATAGGCTTCGTAATAGCCTGTAAACAGCCCCTCGGCAGATATACCGTCGCTAACCTCAAATGCGTTAAAGTTCTCAACTAGCCAGGCCGTAATCCCGGCATCATGCTTTGGCATATTTTCACAAATATCAAGCCAGTCCTGCACATAACCAAATCTGCTGTCATCCCCTATGGCAGCGTTCTTATCCTTTTTAGAAAGGCGGGCACAAGTTTTGGAAAAAGCATCAGTGAAACCCGAGGGCGTTTCTTCGGGCCAGCCGGGAAGAGATGAAAATTCAGTTTGTGTTAGTGTGAGGCGTTGCATTTCAGGTTTTTCAAAATCGGGTGCAGGGGACTTCGTGCATCCGGGGAGTCCAAAAACAAGAATACAGGCAAAAAAGGCGCAAGCCCAGAAAAAACTATGAGGCATCGGGAAGGGGGGTTTTATGGTTTTCGGGTTCACCATCTTTGGTTTCGAAAATCAACCAGGTCGGATCCTTTGATTTGAGCTTGCGCCCGAATGTCCACAAATCGGCCATTTCAGTAATGCGTTCAGGATCACCGCTGATGATTTTTCCATCGCGGTCTCTAATCACCGCCGTTTCTTCAGCGCGGATACGAAGTGTGATAAATGCAAATCCTTCACGAATGGCGGCATCGTTAACATCGGCGGCCCGAACTGCATGAATTTCCGTATCTACAGATTCACCTGTTCTGCTACGTTCGTCTATTGCAGCTTCAAAACCTTCGTAAACCTGGGGAGCCAGAAGTTCGGAAAGCATCTCCTTGTCACCATCGGCAAAAGCCTCAACAACAATAACAAATGCTTCCTTTGCATTTTTGATGAAATCCTGCGGGTGGAACATGCGGTCAGCACGCGCAATCTCCATAAAGCCATCTTTGGCATCTTCGCTTTCAAACTCAATATTTTTAAGGGCGCTATCCGAAAGGTCAGCCAGAGGCAGGGAGCTTTCTTCTGAGTTTGCAGGGATGGGCTCCACGGTCTGGCTGGGCGATGAGGGTTGATTTTCAAAAGGGTTGGGTCTTTGCCGCTCGTCCCCACTTTTTGTGCCTAGTGTATTGCGAAGCCACACAACAAGCGCGCCTGCTATGATAATGTAAATTAAAAGATCTGCCGGTATTCCGCCCATAATTTATAAACTTTTCCGTTACTTCTTATATCGGTTGTTCTTGATTAACTTCAAGCCTTGCCTTAATACTAAATACAAGGAAAGACAAAGGAAACTTTAAATGACCAAAGATAAAAAGACCACAGAATCCTCATCAAAAAAAGCAGAAACTTCAAATAAAGTTGTTGAAGAGCGTAATGCCCAATCCCTGCAGTTGCAAATTTTGGCTCAGTATTTAAAAGACGTATCGTTTGAAAGTCCAAACTCCCCGTACTCGCTACGAGCGGGTCAGGAAAACCCTAAAACAGAGCTATCCTTTAACCTTGAAACGCGCGAGATAGACAAGGAAAAAGGCGGCGATCTTTATGAAGTCGCCATTAAGGTAACCGCGAAAGCAATGCGCGGCAAGGATGTAGTTTTTATTACAGAAGTTGATTATGGCACACTGGTTTCCATGAAAGGCGTTCCTGCCGAAAAAATCGGCCCGCTTCTTCTGATCGAAGTGCCGCGCCTGACATTTCCCTTTGTTCGCAAAGTTATTGCGGACCTAACCCAAGAAGGTGGTTTCCCGCCATTACTGCTTAACCCTGTTGACTTTACATCGCTTTATAAAAAGGGATCAGATAAGGCCAAGGCTTCCAAAAAAGCCAAGTAGATCAGGAGCCGTATTTTTCCCAGAGCGGATCGCTAAGCTGTGACAGAAATTCGGCATGCGCCTGTTTTTCGGCATCATTTAACAAAAATTCCCTCGGCTCACGATAAGGTTTTCCAGAAGAACTGGTTTCTGAGGATTTGGTTTTTGTGCCGGACAGATTTTCACGCGCCAGAGATAGTCCGTGTTGACGCCCACCCATAAGCTCAAGATACACTTCCGCAAGAAGCTGGGAATCAAGAAGTGCGCCGTGCAGTTCCCGATTTGTATTGTCAATCCCAAAACGCCGGCAAAGCGCATCAAGATTGGCAGGAGAACCCGGGAATTTCTGACGAGCTATTTGCAATGTATCAATATGATCTTTCATGCGTAGCGATGGATAGCCAAAAGCTTTAAGCTCGGCATTTAAAAATTTTATATCAAATTCGGCATTATGGATGACCATACGGTTATTGCCGATGAAATCCATGAAATCGCCTACAACTTCGCCGAATGTCGGTTTATCTTTTAAAAAATCTGTGGTAATGCCGTGAACGGCAACCGCGTCTGCGGGAACATCGCGTTCCGGATTTATATACTGCCAATACGTACGGCCAGTTGGTATAAAGTTCTCAACCTCCACACACCCGATTTCAATGATGCGGTCACCATTATCGGGATCAAATCCAGTTGTTTCTGTATCCAGTATGATTTCACGCATGATTTTTTTCCTCGAGTGCCTTCAGTATAGTTTTGACTTCTTGCATTGAAAAGGCTTTTCCCGCACCTGTGTGGACAATAAAATCTGCCAGTGCGCATTTTTCCTTGTCCGGCATTTGGCTTTTCAGAATTCCAGAAAATTTTTCATGCGTCATGCCAGGCCGTGACAGTGCGCGTTGTTTCTGTATAAATCTAGGCGCTGTTACAACAATGACATAGTCAAGTCGCTTCTGGGCGCCTGTTTCATAAAGAAGTGGTATATCAAATAAAATAACGGGCGTTCCCATCTTTTGATGAAGGGCTGTGAAGGTGGCTTGTTCTTCCCATACGAAGGGATGAAGTATATTTTCAAGTTCTGTGCGTTTTTCAGTATCGGAAAAAACTATCTGCCCTAGTTTTTGGCGATCAATGGCTTGTTTTTTTCTGTCCCAACTCTTTGGGAAGGCGCGGGCAATTTCTGAAAAAACGCGGCTGTCAGGCGAAAAAGCTTTGTGTACCGCCTTATCGGAATCATGTACAGGCACACCATTTTCAGCAAACATAGCGGCAACAGTTGATTTACCCATAGCTATGGAACCGGTAAGGCCGAGTTTAATCACTATACAATCGCTTCCTTCGAACTGTCATCAACATGCGGGGAAAGGCCTGTCCAAATTTCAAAACTTTTTTGCGCCTGATAGAAAAACATATCTGCACCTGTAACAACCGTATTGCCTCGATCCAATGCTTGCGTAAGAAGGGGTGTCATAAGGGGGGTATAGACAATATCAGTAACCAGCGCACGCTTCGGAAGGTTTCCCAGATTAATATCGAGGCCTTTTCCACCCTGCATTCCCAGGCTGGTTGCATTTATCAGGATATTTGCGCCCTTTAATGCGTTTTCACGGTTTCCCCATTCTACAAAATGTCCGTCGAAATCTTCTGCTAGATTAACGCCCTTGAGTGCGGTGCGATTTACGATACGAATTTCCGGTGCATTATTTTGCTGCAAAACATATGCGGCGGCACGCGCTGCACCGCCTGCGCCCAAAATAACAGCAGGCCCGTCATTCCAACTGAATGTCGGTGCATTAGTCTCAATATTGCGCTTAAAACCGTAAATATCGGTATTATACGCATAGAGTTTGTGATCCTTCAGGAGGATAGTATTCACCGCACCTGTTGCCTGTGCGCCGCCATCGAAAAAATCGCAAAAAACGCCTATTTTTTCTTTTAAAGGTACTGTGACATTAAATCCCACATACCCGGCTTCCAGCAATTTACCAAAATCATGCTTCAAATTTTCCGGTTTTATTTCAATTGCTTCATAAGTGCCTGAAATATTATTTTCTACAAGCCAGTGTTTGTGCAAGGCAGGGGATTTGCTATGTGATATAGGTGAACCTAATACGGCAAGTTTCATGAGAGGATGTCCTTTTTATCTGGCGGGTTTTTACCCTTCCGTTTCTGAAGAAGGAACATAATTTCTGCTGCTGTCTCCTCAACTGATTTTTTGGTCACGTCAATTATAGGCCAGTTGTTTTTGCGGAAAAATTTTGTAGCATCGCGGATCTCTTCGTCTACCGCTTCCGGGTCAAGATAGGAGTTTCCAAAAAGGGAGGCTTGGGGTGAGTCCATTTTCAGACGGCTTGAACGCAATTGGATCAGGCGATCTGGTGACTCTGTCAAGCCAACAAAAAGGGGTGTTTTTAATTCAAGCACCTTGTCAGGAAAGGGTACGCGTGGAACAAGTGGAATATTGGCGGCGCGTATGCCCCTTCGTGCTAAATATACGCATGTTGGCGTTTTTGATGTGCGCGAAACACCAACAAGTATAACATCTGCATCTTCAATGCCGGTCAGGTTTTGTCCGTCATCAAAGCCTAAGGCAAAATCTATGGCGTCAACCCTTTTAAAATAACTTTCGTCAAGCGCGTGCTGTGCTCCGGGAACCCCTTGTGCAATCAGGCCCGTATAGGAAGACACCGCCTTTAATATTGGGTCAAGAACCGCAACGCAGGGTATATTTAATTTGTGGCAATGAGCCTTTAGTTCGCGACGTAATTGTGAGTCCACGAAAGTGTAAAAAACAAGGCCAGGGTTTTTCTCGACATCATCCAATGCGCGATTAAGTTGTTTATGTGTGCGGATTAAAGGCCAGTAGCGCTCGGTAGGGGTTATGTTCTCAAACTGGGCAAGTGCGGCGCGCGCAAGACCTTGAAGGGTTGTGCCCGTCGCATCTGAAATTAGATGAATATAAAATTCGTGCCTTTTTTCCCGTTTTACCACCATAGCAACAAAGTTTAGCACCTTGGGGCAAACAGTGGAAAAGGAAATTAGAAACTATCGGGAAATATTTTACGGGCAAGTTCCTTGTCGCGGAAAGGTATGGCCTCAACAGATACAGTTTCCATTTCATCTGCAATCTGCATAAAATGCATAAGGCAAATATCATCGTGAATCCGACCGTAATCAGGATTTATGGCCAGTTCTTTACAAAGATTTCCCAGATAGCGTCCGTATTCGGATAAAGTAAATGCCTCAGATATAAGATCGGCTGTTATACGCTCGGTGCGAAAACCCATGTTTGTATCCGATTTCAAAATAGCGTCCATTTCATCGAGTGCAAACTTATCGCTTTCGGTCACGCGGTTTGCGTCGGAAAACCATTCGATGAAGGCCGCAGCCAGAAGTTTTTCTTCTAAATCGGGATTTCCAAGATGTGTGTGTTCAAATGCTTCAAAACTTAAGGCTACATCTCCCTCGCCGTGGGATAATATATGATTCCAAAGATGCTGGTGATCCTCACTATGGGATAAATCCCGAGCGCACGAAACTGTAAATACGGTCGTGTCGGCACGACGCATACGTTCCCACTTCAGTAATTCCTCAAGCCTGAGATTTTTAGTATAAGAAATTGTATATGTATCATGCCAAATATCGCGCAGACATTGTATAGCATCCAGCAGGGCACTGTTTCTTAGGTAAAGATTTGTTTTTAAATTAGAAGCCGATTGCCCGTCAGTACCTATAAAAATACACTTTTCGTCAAAGTCATAGGAATAACCCTCCATATCATCTCTCAGGGAAATTTCCCAATCCTCAATTGTCAGGGAAAAAAGTACGTCCGCGGCTGAGCGGCTTTCAAGGATTGTCGAAAAAACCCACAAGAGGGCCGTATATTCATTATCTACATGAGACAAAAATTTGCGTGAGCTACTTTCGGACTCATCAATCCGCCCGATAAGTTCGGAGATTGAAAAACGGCCATTTAGTGTAAGGTCTTCTAAACATGGCTTAACATCCACTGGCTCGCCATGATCGTAATTGGCTGTTAAATCGTATTCTTTCAAAGGCGACTGCCTTCCATCATAAAATTCGGTCATTAATCTCTCGCTCCTGCCGGCATTGCACCGGTCTGAAAGGTCGTGGTATTCTTAAAACTAACCGAAAGGGAGTATCGTTCCGCCATCCTTGGCGCCGCCTGACGCAGCTTTTCTGGAAGGTTCTCGAGATCCGCTCTCAGCGCGGGGAAAGGCAATAATTTCAGTTTCATTTTTCTGTGTATAACTTTTTTCGCCGGAGGCTGTTTTATCATTTTGTGAACCTTGAGTCACGGCCTCTTTCTTTTGCAAGGATTGTTCCGCTTCTGAGTATGAGTTCTCAAATTTGATAAACCATAAGAAATTCGCGTTGGCGCGGTCCCTTATTTCACAGAATATTGGATCATCAAGAATGTATTGAACATGCGATGCCAGGTAATTTTTTCCGTATGGGGTTTCACCAAGCGCATAAATCAGGTTTGTTGCCGCCTGTCTTGAAATAGACTCGGACTGGTCAAAACTTTTTCCTGTTGGGCCGGCCAGCATGCGCTGGATATATTTGCGATCCATTCTTCTGCAACGCTCGGATAAAAACCAGGCCTCGATCACACCCAAAGCCGCTTGTCCGTTATTTATTGACCTAAAGTCGTTGCAGGCTTCGCGAGCAAAAGCGCGGCCCAAATCTGATAGTGAAGAGTTTTCAACGCAAATCCATGTATCTTTATCACCCGACAATTGCATTTCCCATGCTGTGCGTACCATTGAGACGGCAAGGTCGGCTTCCTGAATACGGTTGATAAGAATTCCCTGATCCGGGTAAAACGCTGTCGGATCTATAAGTACCCCATTTTTGTGCTGCCACACACGCCTTAATTCTCGGGCCACAGATAAAATTTGCAGGGCTTCCTCAAGATTGGGGTTAACAAGTACCTTATTGGCATTTCGGTCATAATCAGCAGTATCAGCCAAAGATGACCACTCAATCGCTACGCCATTTTTTGCGGCGAAATCAAGCAGTGTCTTAAGGTAGCGGCTTTGTGCGCATCTTTTTAGAAAAGAGGCTATGTCAGGAGAAGCACTTTCATTTTCCCCGAAAATCTCATCGCAGCTGCTCGAGAACAAATCAGCGACATGTGTATCTGTCACACGAAATTGCTGGGAAACTTTGTCATAGGCATTAAGCTTGTGCTCCATAGCATCTATCTCAAAGCTGAGGTCATCCATAAAGGAGGCATCGAAAAGACCGGCCTCTTCAGTTGTGTCCTCGGTATCAAGGAAAAATAAAGGCTCATCACCAATGAAGCTGCAGCGCACCGGCTGGTAGTTATTCAAAGTGTACGATACTTTGCATCCCGGGTTTGGGCTGATTTGAATTTCCTGGTTATTATCTCTTGGTCCACTCATTTATCCGACCCATTTTCCTTCGTTGTTATTCTTCGGCGGGAAATAATTTATTTCTTCCCTCTTACCTTCCCTATTATCGCGTGCAAATATTAATCAATTACTACCAACTAGGAAAAAATTTCCTTGTGAACCAATTGTTTACATAAAAATCTAAAAAGATATTGATTTGATGTCATTTTTTAGTGAGAATAAATTTAACTGGGAGGAAGAATAGAGTGCATAAATCAAAATTTTCAGAAAAAGACTGGTCATTTTTAGTACATTATCCCTGTCGTGTCGGACTGTGGATGTCCGATCTTGAGATGGGTGGCGGCAATGGAGCCGAGCTTGCTGAGAAGAAAGCACTGGAAGATATAATTATCCGCGCACAGAAAAAATATGAGAATCGGGGCTTTATTAAAGAGTTAATTCGAGAAACCGAGGAAACATCATGTGATATACAGGCGGCAAATGACCAGAATGTTCTTCAGGACGCGCCTAAAATCTTAAATATGTTGCAGGCGAATGTTGAAAAAATAGACGTAAACTGCTTTAAGCTGATTTGTCTGGATGTGGCCGAGGCCGTTGCCAAGGCAGCTCCCGACCGCGAATTTGGCGCACATAACTTACATGGTGGGCCCGAATCAGGCTGGTTCGGTCTTTATCCGCTATTATCAAGCCTGATGAGGTTGGGTCGCGGGCCAAGGGTTAGCCCAACTGAAAAAAAAGGTATTAATATATTAATAGATGCTCTTAAGGCTAATAATATTGCGGTAAAATGGCAGGTTTAGTTTTTTTCCGCCCATGCCTGATACATTAAAATAGCCCATAATTGAGCGGGAATATTTCGCTGGCCCGAAAGATGAAGATCCCATGTTTTTCTGATCGGCTTTGCGTCAAACCCATTCTGCTCAAGGCGATTGGCGCTCAGAAGCTCTTCTGCCCATCCTCGCAAGTCACCACGAAGCCATTCGGCAAGGGGCGGGGAAAATCCTTTCTTCGGACGATCAAACATCCCTTCAGGTATGTGGCGCGCCAAAACCTGTCTCAACAACCACTTTCCTTTACCGTTGCGAATTTTCATACGCTCAGGCAGCCCCCAGACATGCTCATAAAGCCTTCGATCCAAAAGAGGCGCGCGCGCCTCAAGCGATACAGCCATTGAAGCGCGATCCACTTTTGTAAGAATGTCATTGGGAAGATAGGATATACTATCGCGCCACATTAGTTCTTCAGCAAAAGAAAGATTGTCCGGCACCCTTCTCCTGTCATTAAAGGGGAGTGGTAAATATCCTGCCTCTGGTACTAATTTGTAAGGATCTTCCCAGAACCCGAGGAGGAAGTCGTGTACTCCCACCCAGTCATCTTGGCGCATCAAGCCGGAGAGTTTTGCGACTGAATCGGAGAGAAGGATGTCACGTTTCGGCCATAAGGCGTTAAGCCCACCCGGGTGTAGTGTCGAAATGACGCGACCTAATCCTTTACGCAAAGAAGGTGGCAATTTATTGAGCTTGTCCCAGATAGGCGGGATCATGAAATGCCTACGATAACCGCCAAGCAGCTCGTCCCCTCCATCACCTGAAACAGCAACAGTTACGTGTTCCCGAGCAAATTTAGAAACAAGATATGTAGGAATTTGGGAGATGTCAGCAAAAGGCTCATCATATATGCGGGGCAAATCAGGTATGACGTCAAGCGCATCTCGCGGGGTAACGTACATTTCGTGATGTTCTGTTCCTAAATGATTGGCAATTTCCTTGGCAAAACCCGCCTCATCATAACCCTCAACCTCGAAACCGATGGAAAAAGTTTTTACGGGCTGCGTGCTCTGTTTTTGCATAAGGGCCACTACCGTACTGGAATCGATCCCACCCGATAAAAAGGCGCCCAGCGGTACATCAGAAATCATCCTTTCGCGTACGCATTGTGACAAGAGCGCAGAAAAGTTTTCAATTGCCGTTTCGTCATTATGGGGCTGCTGCCGGGAAATATGCCCCCTTTCAATAATGTCTGAGGGTGACCAATAAGGAACCATCATCTTTGAGAGGTTTTGATTTTTTTCAAGTTTTTCAGGATTGAGCGTCAGGCTATGCCCGGGCAATAATTGCCATGTGTCCTTATATATACAGTAAGGCGCAGGAACACACGCATATTTCAAATAAAGTGCTTGTACATCCGGATTTACCGATGGTTTGAAATTTGGCGCGGCTTTAAGGGCCTTTAATTCGGAAGCCATTACCAGGGTGTTGTCTGCCCAACCTATGTAGAGAGGTTTCTTGCCCATGGGATCACGCAGTAAAGTGACAGTGCCCTCAAGTCTGTCCCACAATATGATTGCAAACATACCCGATATTTTTCTTAGGGTTTCCTCTACTCCATATTCCTCGAATGCAGTAAGGAGAACCTCGGTGTCGGAGTGACCTCTAAATTTATGGCCTTTTTCTTCAAGGGTGGCCTGCAGGTAAAGATAGTTATAAATTTCACCGTTATAGCTCATAATAAAGCGGCCTGATGCGGATTGCATAGGCTGGTGACCTGCCGGGGAGAGGTCAAGTATGGCGAGCCGCCGATGCCCGAGGGCAATCCCCATTTTATCGTCTTTCCAAAAGCCGTCACCATCAGGCCCGCGATAATTAATGGCACGGGTCATGGCACGTATAGGTTTAGTCAAATCGTCTTTTGAGGAAAGAGATAATATGCCGGTTATGCCGCACATAAGCAAAATGCCTTTGTTTATTATATAAGTGTTAAGTCTTTGGTATATTGAAACTGCTCATGCTAAAATGTAGCCTAAGCAGGGAATATATCAAAGACATGAATATAGATCTTTTCTTTTCGAGTAAAAATTTTCCAGGACTCATCTCCAATGAGGGCTTCGGCTATGCGCCCAGCGGAATCATTTTTGATGTGAGGTTAAGCACCCTAACGTTGGAATTTGCACCAAGGGACAAAGAATTTGCCGAACCATTTGAAATGAATGTGGCTGTATCTGATGATTTCGCGCCGATGCTGGTAGAAACCGAAATGATATTGTTAGGCGTTATGGATAAACAGGAGCTGTCAAAGGCTTGGATCTTACCGATGGGGATTCTTGAAGATGATGGTGACTTTGCTTATGCCATTGATACAATCCGTATGAATCCTGCGCGTGACGGATTAAGGGAAATGGTATTTTTCCTAAAAGATGCCGAGAAGGGCCAGCCCGTCCATCGAGAGCATATCGCGCAAGGGGGATCAATAAAACCAGTCACTGAAAAACAAGACTTGAAAGAAATTGCCCTGACCAAGACGGCAGAGCGAGGATTGAAACAAGAGGCACGGAATGCCCCAACCTCCCCAGCCAATCGTGTCGCGCCACCGGTTCCGCAGCCTAAAAAATAATCAAGTTTTTGAACTTAAAAGGAATTTATACGTTCTTAACTTGAAATCATACAGACAAATCCTAATTAAGGATTCGGATACATTACTAGATTTTTGGGAAAGGATATCGAGATGTCTAAAGAAAACTATATGAGCGGTCAGGCTAATAAAAAAATTGTAGAAGGTCTTACAAAAGTACTAGCCAACACTTTTGTGCTGTATTTTAAAACACACAGCTATCACTGGAATGTTGAGGGAATGCAGTTCAAGGCTCTGCACGAAATGTTTGAGGAGCAATATACAGCTCTTTGGGAGTCAACTGACGAAATTGCCGAGCGTATTCGTGCCCTTGATGCTTACGCGCCAACAACTTTTGCAGGACTTATTGACCAGGCCGATTTAAAAGAGGAAGCAAAGGTTTTAAAAGCAGAAGCTATGGTGAAATCACTAGCTGATGATCGCGAGAAAATCGTGAAGGCGACTTACCCTGTTCTGCGAGATGCAGAAGATGCGGGTGACGAGGCAACTGTTGATATGCTAATTGAACTGATAGATGCTCATGAGATGGCAGCCTGGATGTTGAAATCAACAGCCAAATAAAAATCACACCTCTAGTTTAAAAGGCACAGCGTGGAACTGGATCGGCTCACTCTTTGCGGATGGATTGAAAAGAACTCTTACGCTGTGTATCCCGATACTGTCAGGATGTAGCTCGCGCGCCGCGCGGGCTATTTTATTGAAGTATACCTCACCATCATGAGTACCGCTCTCGAGAGGGAGGGAGCCAACCAGCATCCCCATATTTGTAATATGGCTACCCTTTAACTGCTTTCCGGTTGAAAGATAAGCTCTGCCCATAGTCGTGGCTCCTGCTTTGTAAATGTTACTTGAGTTTTTTCTTATATTTTAGTACAAGATTATGGCAATGAAAGTATATCACTACACGAGCAGAGGCAAGTGGGAAAATATGCAGCCAACGGATAAGCATCCGGAGGGCGGTATCAGTACAAGCTATGGCATAAATGCCTTTCACCCTGACCACTCTGACGACATGACCAAAGTTTTAAAGAAAGCTTTCTGGGCCATGCCTGATAAATTACCCAAAGAATGGGATGCCTATAAAGCCGACCGTTATGGTCTGGGTTACCTTTTTAATCGTTGTGCGGACGGGGATGAGCTTGTTTTGCTTGAAATAGAACTGAACGACAGCGACGACGTATGGGTTGCTGACTGGGCAGGATTTTTGAAAGATATTGAAGGAAAGCGATTTCCCGATATGACCAATTACGAAACCTCTATGCGAAGATATAAATCCAAAAGTGATCTGAGGGGCATTACGTATCCGGAAATTATTTGCTTCAACGACATGCCTGTATCACGCATACGTGAAATTCCTGTTCCTGCGCGTGCTCTTACAAAAATGCAGACTGAAAACCATCCGCAACCATAAGAAATTTCATTGCAATAAGGTTATTGTCCTGCCCGTACTTTGCGCCACTTTGCAACATTTCTGTTATGCTCATCCAGTGTCCTTGAGAAGGCATGGCCGCCAGTCCCGTCAGCTACAAAGTAATAATAATCGTGGATTTCAGGATCAAGGGCTGCTTTCAATGCCTCTATACCGGGATTGCAAATTGGCCCGGGAGGAAGACCTTCATTCATGTACGTATTATAAGGTGTATCCTTCCTGAGATCCTTTGTGAGAAGTCTTCGGTTTAAAGGCCCTGTCCCGTCCTGAGAGTGTCGCCCCTCTGTAAGCCCGTAAATGACTGTCGGATCTGTTTGTAAAAGCATACCTTTTTTAAGGCGATTAATAAAAACACCGGCAACGCGCCTTCTTTCATCCGGCACACCTGTTTCTTTTTCGACAATAGAGGCGAGTATTAATGCCTCTTCTTTGTTCTGCAACGGCAAATTAGCAACGCGACTTGCCCAGGCTGAATCCAGCGCGTCTTGCATGTCTTCACGCATTTTTTCAATTACGGTTAAGGCTGTATCACCCGATTGATATCGATATGTACCTGGAAGCAGGCTGCCCTCTTCAGGTATACTTAACTCCTCTTTTTCAGGTGTTTGCAAGCCCTCGTGGGCGTTCAAAATCTGAATTGTTTCGAAACTGGTTTTGCCCTCAGGTATTGTAACTTGCCGCACAAAGATATCACCGTTGGCAAGCTTGTTAATAACCCTATCCATAGGAATGCCGGCTTCAAATTTATACTCGCCTGCCTGCAATTTTGATTGTTGCTCTGACAGGCGCACGGCTATTTTAAATAGTAACGGGGAGGCAATAACATTCTCCGCATCCAGTCTGGCGGCAATCGTGCTGACGCCTGACCCTGAGGGTATGACTACAAATCTTTCTTCTCCCAAAGGGCCTGTGTCGGAATACAGGTGAAGGCCAAATAATACACCAGCCGCTGCCAAGAAGGCGGTTAAAAATAGTAGGGATATAAAACCAAGAAAGCCGCGCATGTAATTCAGTCCGTAATATTGTCAAAAATAAATTGTTTGTAATCTATGTCAGGGATATAGGGCGTATAGGGGGGATAAAACAACCCATGCCGGGAATAAAGTCCGAATATGTAGGAGAATGGTCTCCGCATTAACCAATAAATTTCCCCTTCATTTCCACTATCCCAATTATAGCTTACACTTCCGGCGCGGTCGTGGAGCTCGTCAAGGCTTACAGGCTGTCCAGAGTCCGTGAGTGAAATCCAACGTGCATTTGTATCAACAATCATCCAGCCCTTTTCTGTCTCAACTTCCACTACCGCATGGGATCGCAGATCGTTTCCGCTGTCAATTGCCATCGTTTCGGGCGGGGTAAATGATTTATCCCGACTGAAAAGGGAGGCGTATCTTGCATTGTATCCCAGCATACCCAGTGCTTTTTCAATTGCCCGTGCACGATCCCCGCACTGCCCATGTTTTTCTTGCAAGAGGTCTGCGGGTTCGCGACCTTGCTTTAGTGGAATTTTTTTCAAGACAGGGGAGGCGGTAAGAATTGAATCCTGCACAGCTCTTATATCCACTATTTGATCTTCGAAAATGCCTGTATTGGAAAGGCCTGATATTGTATAGTTACTTTCGTTGAACATTGATTGCAGTGCTGTTCTGTCATCTGCCGTTATGTCAGAATCTACCCCGTGAAAAAATAAAACTGCCAGCCCGATGCATAATAACACCAAAAAGAGTAAGATTACCCGTATGCTTCCGGATTCTCCGCCTCCATATTTAACGCGCAAGACGCCTATGTCTTTCATATGGGTGTGGACCATATATCTATTTCTTTCACCCTTTTATTTATTTCAAAGCGGATATCCGCAGCCAGCCGATATTCTCATATTTTTGGCTATTTGTCTGTATTTTGCGCTCACATTATTAAATTTTCAGAAAGAAATACGCTCAGTATATGTTTTTGGTGCCATGTTTGTCGGATTGGCATTTACAATTAATTTTATTCATTACTTTTTCATGCCCGACATAAAATTTATACTTCATTCTTTTATATATCTGTTCAACTTCTTTATTTTCATGTTTGTTGTGATGCTTTTTGACAGGGATCGGGAGCGTATGAACCACGTAACCTATAAAACCCTTCTGATTATTGTTGCGTTTCAATTTCTAATGGTGGTGTTCTTTCCGGATAGTGATGATGTGCGCGCAAGCGGCACATTTAACAAATCCAATCAGCTTGCATATTGGTGCGTTTTGGCAGCAGCTTTGCTGTTGGTTTTAAAAAGAAATACAAGATTTACAATTATTGATTTGGCGGCGTTTTCAATATTGTCTTATATGCAGATGCTAACGCTTTCAAAAGCCGGAATCATAGTTTTCTTCCTTCTTTTTATAATGTTTGTTTCTTCCCCTAACATGCCCAGACGCTACAGATACATCGTAATTTTATTCGCGGCACTTTTCTCTATCTCTTATATGGGAAATGCCCAAAAAATTTATAACTTCTTTATGAACTTTGACACCGTTGATGCTGTTTCGAAAAGGTTAGGAACGCTTGGGAAACAAAATGATGATACTCCAGAGGCGCGTGGCTATTTAAGGCTGATTGAACATCCGGGCTATTTGCTGATTGGCGCTGGTGAGGGCGCGTATCAGCGTTTTGGAAGACAGGAGCTTCATTCCGGTATCGCAACGTTGCTTTTCAGTTACGGCATTTTCGGGTTTGGGTTTTTTATAGCGTTTCTTGCATCAGCTTTTTACAGGCTGTCTTTTTATTATTCTGCAATGCTTATGCCTATATTTTTGTTTGGCCTTACTCACCAAAATATAAGATTCAGTTTTTTCTGGATTTTTCTGGCGGTGGCTTATGCCGGCCATTTCTTTAAAAATAATGGGGTCTATACGGAAACCCATAAAAAAGATAAACTTGTTTTGTATGACGAGGGAGTCCATGAAGAAAATTAAGTTGTATAAAGCTTATCAAGATACACGGGATGGTCGCGGTATCTCGCGCGCATTGCCTGGTTATCTTCTTATCGTGTGGATTTCATATCTCTTACTTTCCCCTTTTTACGTTTTTTACAGCGGGATGCCGCAGCCTGCAGATATGGTGCTGGTTCTTGGTTTATTTCCAGTTGTTATCCTATCAGCCTTATTGCCTGATCCTAAACTTGACTCAGCTTATTTATTGGGCGGGGCATTTGCAATTCTGACTTTCTTGGTCAATCTGACCTACTATACATTTACGCTTGATACGCTTTTTCTTCTAAGCAGCGCATTCTATATTTTTAATTTCCTGACATTTTGTTTTGTGATTTTTCTGTTCCGGCGGGCCCCTTACACGATGAACCAGGCCACCTATATCTGTATCTCTATTATTACTGTTATGCAGTTTTTATATGTTCTTTTTATAGAACCAAGTGTTCCCCGCCACGCCGGTACGTTTAATAACCCTAATCAGCTGGCTTACTGGTCGCTTTTAATGGCCTGTATTCTAATTGTTCTTAAAAGGTCACAATCGCTCAATATATTGGACATGGTGTTATTTTCCATGCTGGCTTTCATCCAGGCCGAGGCTTTATCAAAAGCCGGCCTCATAACTTTTGGCCTTGTGGTGGTCTTCATGGCATTCTCGCCCGTCACCAACAAAAGGTTAAAGGCTTTGTTCATGCTGGGTTTGGCGGCATTGATTATTACGAAAGTGACGGCACCTGGAGAAATAAGTATTTTGATCACGAATGCAGATAGCATTGAGGCGGTAAGTAACAGATTGGCCAAAATAGGCGATGACACCGATGATAGTGCCCAAGGGAGGGGATATTCACGTCTTGTTGAATACCCACAATATTTAATTGCTGGGGCAGGTGAAGGCGCACATTATCGTTTTAATGCACGACAGGAATTGCATTCAGGTATAGCCACAATACTATTTTCGTACGGGATTATCGGCTTTACACTGTTTTTTACATTTCTTGCAATGGTGTTCAGAAAACTGCCTATCTATTATGGGGCGCTTCTCATTCCAATTCTTTTATATGGCTTAACGCACCAAAATTTCAGGAATACTGGATTTTGGGTCTTTTTGGCGCTGAGTTACTCATATGCATTTTTTAAACCTCAACAAAGAGAGGCGCAGCAACGCGGCCTCGATCACAGGCTGGATTTCTTTATCAAGAAAGAGTGATATTTTTGGTTAGGAAATTGCTTTCACAGCAATACTGGCGTTAGTTCCACCGAACCCGAATGAGTTTGAGAGAATAGCCTTGACCTTTTTCTCTTTTGCTTTGAGCGGCACAAGGTCGATCCCCTTGCATGGCTCGGAAATATTTTCCAGATTAAGCGTCGGCGGCAAAATACCCGTTTCCATTGCTTTCACAGCATAAATTGCCTCAACCGCACCTGCTGCACCCAGCAAATGTCCTATAGCAGATTTTGTCGAGGACATGGAAACTGTATCAAGCGCTGGCTCAAACAGGCGTTTTACCGCTGTGCATTCAATTCCGTCACCAAGTGGCGTGGATGTGCCATGTGCATTAATGTAATCAATATCTTCAGGGTTAAGACCTGCGTTCTTCAGCGCCGCTTTCATGGCGCGGTATCCGCCATCACCATTTTCGGCCGGCGAGGTGATGTGATAAGCATCCCCTGATAATCCATAACCTGCGACTTCACCATAAATCTTTGCACCGCGCTTTTTGGCGTGCTCATATTCTTCTAGAACGACTACACCCGCGCCTTCTGCGATAACAAATCCGTCACGACCCTCATCAAACGGACGGGAGGCCTGCTCTGGTGTTTCATTATAGGATGTGGACAGCGCCCGCGCTGCCGCAAAGCATGCAACGCCCAGGCGGTTTACAGCAGCTTCTGCGCCGCCTGCTACCATTACATCCGCATCACCAAGCATAATAAGGCGTGCAGCATCACCAATAGCGTGTGTCCCGGTTGCACAAGCTGTTACAACAGAGTGGTTTGGCCCTTTAAAGCCATATTTAATAGAAACATGACCTGATGCCAGATTGATAAGCATGGCAGGAATGGAGAAAGGCGATACACGGCGCGGCCCTTTTTCATTCAAAATCATGGAAGTTTCGTAAACTGTTTGTAGGCCGCCAATGCCCGAGCCAATCATAACGCCAGTGCGCTCAAGACTTTCTTCTTCGGTCGGCGTCCAATCAGCATCTTTGACTGCTTCTTCAGCTGCCGCCAGAGCATAAAGTATAAATGTATCTACTTTTTTCTGTTCCTTTGGGGAGGTAACATCGTCGGCATGAAATTTATATGAACCTTCACCCGCAGTGTCGGCATAAGGAACAAGTCCTGCGACCCGTGATGTGATATCTGATACATCAAAGCGGTCAATCTTTTGTATTCCGCTTTTACCAGATGTAATCTGATCCCAATTGTGAGACACCCCTGCACCGAGGGGTGAAACCATACCTAAACCTGTAATGACAACACGTTTCATGTGATATAAAGAGATTTGGTGTAAATGAACACCAACGCCGGATAATTATTCGGCTGAGTTGTCCTTGATGAACTGAACAGCATCACCAACAGTCTGGATCTTTTCAGCAGCATCATCAGGAATTTCAACATTGAATTCTTCTTCAAATGCCATTACCAGCTCAACTGTGTCCAGAGAGTCAGCACCCAGGTCATCGATAAAGCTTGCGCTCTCAGTTACTTTGTCTTCTTCTACGCCAAGATGTTCAATAACAATCTTTTTCACGCGCTCAGCAACATCACTCATAATTTTTCCTCTTTTTGGTTAAACTTTTTTGAAAAGTAATCGGAGCAGAACATAATAAGACCTAACTCCAATTGCAAGCGATTTTAGTTTAATATCACGAACTGCGCCTCAAAGTGAAACCATTTGATGATAGAATGACGTGCTCATGTGGATAAGACGTATTAAACTTTCCCGCCATCAATAACAAGAAATCTTCCCGCAGGCTTAATAGCACCGTTTAAGCCTTCCAGGGCTTCTCTTGCGCGTTCAAGCGTGTATCGGAAATAGGGGTTGTCTGCGTCCAACAATAAAATATCGTTATATGCCTGCCCTCCGGCTGCTTTCTTGTAATGGTAGCTTAGTCTTGTATCCTGCAAACTGACATCTTCGGGCGTGCCTATCGCGGCCAGCAAATTAATCGCCTGTACATCAGCGGCATCAATCGGCCGACCTTGCTGGAAACAGAGGTCAACTTCATCTACTAATCTTTGCCATTCTTCTTTCAGAGCTTTCATTGTAAAAGCCTTAAATCATCGCCATGCCGCCATTAACATGCAAGGTAAGTCCTGTTACATACCCTGCCTCATCACTTGCGAGATAAGCGCATGCACCTGCAATATCTTCGGACGTACCCATTTTGGCCATCGGAATTGTTGTGTTTATTTTGGCCTTTTGCTCATCAGTTAATACTTCTGTCATGGCGGTTGCAATAAAGCCTGGGGCCACACAGTTAATTGTAATCCCACGTGAAGCAACTTCCTGTGCCATCGCCTTTGACCAGCCGATCATTCCGGCTTTCGAGGCGACATAGTTTGCCTGACCCGGGTTTCCTGTTACGCCAACTACAGAAGCAATATTTATGATGCGGCCCCAGCGGCGTTTCATCATGCCGCGCTGGACGGCTTTGGCCAGTCTGAACGTAGCAGTCAGGTTAACGTCTAATACCTCTTGCCACTCTTCATCCTTCATGCGCATGGACAAATTATCGCGTGTCAGACCGGCGTTGTTAACAAGAATATCAATCTGACCCATTGCTTCCTCGGCAGACTTTACCAGCGCATCAACTGCACCCTCTGCAGATAAATCAGCAGGCAGGACATGAACGCGGTCGCCCAGTTCATCAGCCAAAGCCTTTAATTTGCCTTCATTACGGCCCGAGATGCCCACTGTTGCACCTTGGGCGTGAAGTGATTTTGCAATTGCCCCGCCAATACCGCCTGTTGCGCCTGTGACCAAAGCTGTTTTTCCATCTAAATTAAACATGAGGTTTATCCTTTGAGTTTTGTAAGTAATTCGTCAATTTGTGCAGGTGTTTCCGCGTTAAGGGTTGCAATATCACGGTCGATGCGACGTACAAGACCCGTCAGCACTTTGCCGGCACCCAACTCTATCATTTCAGTCACCCCTTGTTCTTTCATCCAGAGAACTGATTCGCGCCAGCGCACTGTGCCGGTCACCTGCTGAACCAGAAGTTTTCTTATTTCCTCCGGATCCTCAACCGCCTCGGCTGTTACATTGGCAACAATCGGCACGGAAGGAATATCAATTTGTTCCGCATCAAGCCTTTCACGCATTTCTTCTTCTGCGGGTTTCATCAGTTTTGAATGAAACGGTGCACTGACCGGAAGCTCGATTGCGCGCTTTGCACCCTTCTCGGTGGCAAGCTCGATAGCCTTGGCAACTGCTCCCTTATGGCCACTGACCACGATTTGACCGGGTGAGTTGTCATTGGCGGATTCGCATGTTTCGCCTGGCCCTGCACGGCTGGATGCATTCAGGGCGATTTCACGCACCTCATCAATTTCAAGACCTAAAATAGCAGCCATTGATCCTTTGCCTACAGGTACGGCACGTTGCATGGCCTGTCCGCGCAGCCTTAAAAGGCTTGCGGCCTGTGGCACATTAAATGATCTTACAGCTGTAAGAGCTGAATATTCGCCCAAAGAATGACCCGCTGCAAAATCTACCGTATCGCGAAGAACAATCCCGCCTTGACGTTCCAAAACGCGCATTACGGCTAAAGATACGGCCATTAACGCGGGCTGTGTATTTTCAGTCAGGTTCAGGTCGTCTGCCTCGCCTTCCATCATAAGCTTGGACAGGTTCTGGCCCAGCGCCTCGTCAACTTCTTCGAAAATTTCGCGGGCCTCTGCGTATGTGTCATGCAGCTCCTTGCCCATTCCGATATATTGTGACCCTTGCCCGGGGAATATAAATGCGCGCATTAAAATTGCTCCTCATTATATGTTTGTTTCATGTGATGAATAGAAAAGCTAACGCTTCCCAAGTCAAGAAAAAACCTGCCAGCCGATATCCAAACCTTTCAAAGCATTTAGATACTCGTCTTTTGTGATAAGTCCAACGCAAGGGTAAGCGCCACCCTTTTGCAGCTCGCCCACCGCAAGTTTTTTTGCCAAAAGAATTGCAGGCATGCACGGGATATATGGCCCATCACCTGAGCGCGCGGTGAGTTCAAAGGTGATTTGTTTATCTTTATTTTCGTGATCCTTCCCTGACATCACCATATGAAATGCACTGTCTGACGAGCCAAGCCAATCAAACCACCCAGCCATTTTTAAAAGAAGCGGGGCAGTTTTTTCCAAATTTTTGATTATTCCAGCTCTTACTAACCATGAAAAAACCCAAAGCGTAATATGAATAAAAGGCAACTCAAGACCCGCATAAAAACGGATTGATTTTAAACTGCCATAGCGCGCGGGAAATAAAGCAAGGTCAGGAACATCGCAATTTCCAAGAAGGCGATAACCCAGATTTTTATATTTACGGGCATGAATGTGCTGCCAACCGTAAACTTTTTGCATCTTTCCATTTATCAAGGTTGAAATCGGCTTCCCCGTATAGGTTAGAATGGCCGCTGTGGTGGCTAGGCCGCGTGCCGTCTGCTGCGCAGTGGTAATGCCGTAATCAAGACTTTCCAGCGTTTCAAATTCATCATGATAGTGATCCACCAGCGCAGAGGTTAGGCATGGTACAGAACTGGCTCCACTAACTACCAGTACCTCTTGCTTTTTTGCGTCTTCATCTAGCGTCGTTATACCTTCAACAAACTCTCGTCCATCGGCCAGATCAATATAATGACAGCCTTGATCAAGACATGCTCGCGCAACATCATATCCTTGCCTCTGAAAAGGACCAGAGGTATGAATGACGATATGAGGCTTAATTTCCTGCAGTACTTCCTGAAGATTTTTTGTAATATCTAACTCAACAGTTCTGGAGGAATTGGCGGGGTTAATTTCTGAAATTAAGGCCTTACCCTTTTCCGGCGATCTTCCCCCAATAATAAGTGATATATTTGGATCGGATGCTAAATTCCGACTAATAAAACTTCCAAAATTTCCGTAGCCACCGATGATAAGAACTTTTTTCATTACTTGTAATTTCCAATGTTATACTTCGACGCTTCAAGGCCGAACCATGAGCCTTTCCCTATAACAGTTAAATTAAAAGTTTTAGGGGTGTTTTTGTAATCTTTTTCTTGTAAGCAAATATTTTTCAGAATTCCTGTGCCTAATTCCATACTTTCTAAGCAAAATTCATTTTGATCAGCCTTTTTTTGTTTATTTACCAAAACAACTTTTTCTACCTCATGTCCGTAGACCAAGTTAATAGCCTTACCAACGCTTAGAAAAATCAGATAAAACCATAAATAAAAAATTGCTGGATATGTTAGGAGTAGACACAGCTGAAAAAACTTAAATTTGCTTGCGCGGCTTAAATCCAGTTTCCCCGCTCTGTATTTATAAACAAAAAAGACAAATAGCGGGAGGCTAAAAGCTATGCTTAGTATGTTACTCAAAGACTTCCATGAAGCCGAAGGAAAAAAAGAGGCATTTAAAAATGGAAACGCTATCATTGCTACCATTAATAATATAAAAATATTCCATAAAATATTGCGATAAGTTAGCTTTTCGGAGCCAAAAATATAAGTCCTCCAGGTTTTTTTATCGCCCTCATCTACAAGCTTTTGTATTTTTTTGTAGGCCTCTGGTTTGTTCTGTAAGGTCTGAGATATAATAAGGTTATAGAATTTTTTTGTAGAAATATTTGCAGTGAAATAAGGAAATTCGAAATATATGTCGAGACGGTTGCGCTTGCTATCAACTTCATATTTTTTTGGATTAGAATTTTTAATAATTTTCTTATCTGCTTTGCCAAATCCACAAGTAGATAAAAATACTATTTCCTCACTAATGCGAAAAGAGATGTCTTTCCATTCCCTAAATCCAAGTCCTCTGATTTCAAGCCCATTACTAAAAATTTTTAAATGAGGAGTTTTAAAAAACAACGGCCATGTTTTTATAGTAAAAACAACGTAAAATATTGCGGTTAAAATATAGGTAAAAATATAATCCGATTTATAATAAAAAATATTCAATATAAGCGATGCTACATAGCCCAACAGAATGATGCCCACATTGAAGAAAAACACTTTTCTCCTATCAACAAAAATCTCTCCTCTTTGGGTGCCGGACGGTCTTGTCATTTAACTCTCTTATGGATTTTAAAAACACCTTTGTACTCATAAATCTTACCCCATAATGGGTGGGTGATATGTGTGACCATACTGAAAGTATTATCATCTATTGGATACTCTTCGGCATGTCCTTTACCCAACAAAAAGGTTAGTGGTAATAGGATAAAATGCCCGAACAATCGCAAAGCATAACCGTTGTGCTCTAAAACCACTTTCTCACCATCCCAGCGATAAAGCATTTTCCAACTAAGCCCAAAAGGCATTATTTCAATCACTTCATTATTTTTGATCTGCACCATACGCGAATGAAAAATATAGGGGTTTTGATTCTTAAATCGGAATTCACGCCTGAAATGAAAGGCTTTTGTATCAGGGTCGCTGGCAAACCAAACCGTAACCGGAACATTTTTTTCATTTTTTATTGGGATTTGTCCTAACCATTTCATCGGGAGCGCNAACCATTTCAANGGCGCTTTGGCCATNACGTCCAGCGTACCTTCAACGATCACCTCATCATCCGTATAAGCACGATTGGCATAGTGTGCTTTCATAACTGCGGGAAGGTTCTCCCAATCTGCGCCGAATATAGATTTGAAAATTGATTCACTCATACGGGTTTAAAGACCATCAAGAAAAACACAGCGATTAGACCGATAAATGCAGGCCATCCCAAAAGGAACCATATTTTAAAAAGTTTATAATACCGCGCTGGCAATGGTTTGCCCGTTTTCACCGCATGGGCCGTCATATTTTTAAGCTGTATCTGGATCCAAACTACAGGAAGCCAACACAGGCCAGAAACAATATAAATGACATATGTTATCGCTAGCCATAAATCCATCCAGCCATAACCACCTTGCCAAACTAGCCAGAAACCTGTTGCGGGCTGTACAATGACGGCAGGCAAGGTAAAAAAATAGTCTGCTAAAACCGTATTACGGGCGGCATAAAATTTTTCATGAATATTATTGGTGAAGTAAGAAAGAAACATAAAAAAAGCAATGCCAATACCTGTTCCGAATAGAACAGTAGAACTAATGATATGAATTGTTTTTACAATTAAATACCAATCCATACAGCTTACTCAGAAGACGGGAAGAAAAGGCCTTTGACGCGGCCGCCACCCTGTTCGCCAAACATTTGGGATACACCTGTTTCCAGATTGACTGTGGCGCGCACGCCTTCAAGTTCGTTTTTGCCCTGAACCACTTTGACATCGCCGGTTAGCTCGGCAATGGAGGTATCGGCATCATATGTGGCGCGGTTACCTGTGGCCGTTTCGGTTTCCGTCTTTATAACGACATTTCCTTCGGCTTCTGCGCGGTCAAGCCCGCCGCCATCCACCTTTGTCCATGCGGTCAGGGTGTCGCCCGTTATGCTGCGACCCGGTTCGCTGGCAACAGCATTGCCTGTGGCTATGAATTTATTCTCATTTGTAAAATATTGCAGGCTTTCCTCAGCTGTGACCGACATGTCGTCTTTTCCTGTGGCGGAAAGGTTGCCGCCCGTCAGCTCTGCGCGGCCTTCACTTACCAGATAAACACCGCGCGCACCCTTCACAATTCCGTCGGGCGAGGTGATGGTGACGTTGTTTTCGGCCTCAACCTTCCAGATGGATGTGTTGCCGCTTGCATCATCACGGTAATGCGCCTTTAAAATAGCGGCATTAATTCTGGTTTCGCCTTGTTGTGCCTGGGCATTTCCGCGCGCCACATATATGTTTTCTGCGCGACGCCATTCAAGCGCATCATCAGCAGTTATTTCGATAGGGCTGCTTTTCCCGTTCTCTGAGCCTGATAATCCTTGCGCATTTGCAAAAGTGCCAAATAACAACAATGCAAAAGCAGTTAGAAATAGTTTATAAGCCATGCGGGACATTTTTTATTCGCCTTTATCTTCATTATCCAAATTGTCGAGGGTAAGCTTTGCAGGTCCTTTAAAAATAAGCACGGAGGATTTACCGTCCGCATCCAGCCCGCTTGCATGTATGTGGGCATCAGGGCCATCAGCTTCAACAGGGTCGCTCGTGCTGGCAGTATTATTCCGAACGTTCAGTTTAAGGGTATCGGTTCTCAGTGTATAACCTGCATCGTGATCAAGCATAACGTCGCCTGAAAGATCGAGTATCTGATCGTTCTGGTTATAAAGTCCACCTACAGATTTCAGGGAAAAATTGGCACCATCACTCATCCGCATATCGGCGGTTGGCTGTTCCAACGTTATAAAATCCATATTATCCGGTGACTGGAAGGCGCGTTCAGCCGTTAAAGTATAGGGTTGGTCGTTTTGGTCAACGGCCTCAAAACGTGGGGATATAAGCTCATTTTCTCCCATTTGCTGTGGTGCGACTTCTTCGATTGGGCGGATATCGGCAAATTCGTTTCTGTCCTGCATAATAAAGATAGCCAACACAACAAGTGCTCCAAGGATGGGAAGAAAAACACGCAGAAACCTGACATATTTCGTTCGCTTGCGATTGCGCTCTACCTGATGCTGATTGGCACCCGGTATATCAAGTTGCTCAAGGGATTTACGTTTGGGCGGCTGATCTATGTCCTGAACGCTTGTCATTGATGACCTTTACGCTATGCCCGCCTGAAGGCATTGCTGTATTCGAAGTAGACCGCAAAGCTTACCTTCTTCTGTCACAATCAATGAGGTGATTGGTGTTTTGAAGTGGTTCATCATAATATCCAGACCCTCTGCCGCTAGCGCGTCCGGCTTAATAGATTTAGGATTTGTACTCATAACGTTTTCTGCTGTGAGAGTCAGGAAATCAGGGCCCATAAAGCGCTTAAGGTCACCGTCGGTTATAATGCCCATAACCGTTTTATCTTCGGCAGTAATAATAGCTGAGCCAATATTTTTTTCTGCCATAACAACTATAACTTCGTCCATCGTCATAGCAGGGGAAACACACGGAAGCTCTTCAAGTGGCAACATAAGGTCTTCAACTTTTTTAAGCTTCTGGCCAAGTTTCCCTCCCGGATGGAATTGGGAGAAATCTTCACGCGTCAGGCCCATCATTTCCAAAAGTGTGACAGCAAGCGCATCGCCAAGTGCCAGCATCATGGTGGTTGATGTTGTGGGTGCCATTCCGATAGAGCAGGCTTCTTTAGCCTTTGGAATTAAAAGCGCAAGGTCGCTATGCTTTGCAAGCGCGCTATTCGGATTGCTTGTCATCGCAATAAGGGTGATATTAAAGCGACGTGTGTAAGCAATTATATCTGAAAGCTCAGAATTTTCTCCTGAATTAGAGAGAAGCAAGACAATATCTTCTTCCGTAATCATGCCCAAGTCACCGTGGGAGGCCTCGTTGGGATGTACAAAGAATGAAGGCGTGCCAGTAGAGGCCATAGTGGCGGCAATCTTGGTGGCGACGTGTCCCGACTTACCTATCCCGGATAAAATAAGGCGCCCGTTTTTGCGGGATTTCATTTCTGAAATCAAAGTTATGGCTTTATCAAAGCTATCGTCAATATTTTCTGATAGTGCCTTCAAACCCTCGATTTCCACGCCTAGTATGCGGCGTGCACTTTCCAGCGTGTCTATTTTTGAAGGTGTTTTCATAGGCAATGTCATATCATCTTCTTTTGTTAGGAAAAGGTCTTACGAATGTGAAAAAATATCCGTCTCTGCCCAGCCAGAAAGGTCTAGCTCTGCCCGTGTTGGCAGGAACTCAAAACAATTTTTAGCCAAGTTTGTGCGGCCTTCTCGCTCAAGGCGGGCGATCAGACCGTCGCGAACTTTATGCAGATACAAAACATCACTTGCAGCATATTTAATTTGCTGTTCTGTTAATTCTTCAGCCGCCCAGTCGGAACTCTGCTGCTGCTTATCAAGCTCTGTATTACAAAATTCGCGAACGACATCTTTGAGGCCGTGGCGATCAGTATAGGTGCGCGTCAGTTTTGACGCGATTTTTGTGCAAAAGACAGGCGAGCAGTCAGCGCCAAGATAATGTTTCATCACAGCGACATCGAAGCGCGCAAAATGAAAGATTTTTTCAACTGATTTATCTTCCAGTAATTTCTTTAGGTTCGGAGCCGAATAATCTTCGCCATCCATTTGCACGATGTGGACTGTGCCGTCACCGGCGGAGAGTTGCACGAGGCACAACCTGTCCCGCAAAGGATTTAATCCCAATGTTTCGGTATCGATAGCAACGCTTTTACCAAAATCTAAGCCGTCCGGCAGGTCGTTTTTATGTATCTGGACTGTCATAATATCAAAGGCTATATGTGAATGTATGTGTCATCTTAAATTTACCCCTAAGGGTTTATCCTTCTCCTGAACAAAATGCAAGATTTTGCTGTTTTTTGAAAGGTCTGGTGATCTGAATTTTCAAATAAATATAAAAATCTGTGGCTTTTTCTAAAGACCTTACGCAAGATAAGGGCCATGTTATCACTCGTTTCATATACACTTGGTATTCTTTCGATTATATACGGGGCCGCAATGCTTGTGCCACTGGGATTCGAGTTTGCCGAATCCGGGGTTGATACTGCGGCGTTTTTGATTGCGTCAATACTTGCCCTTTTTCTGGGCGGCTTACTCTTTTTTGTGAGCAATAATGACCAGAAGAGCATGACGGCCGCACAAGCCTTTTTACTGACTACGATAAGTTGGTTTTGGATGGCGCTTCTATGTGCGCTACCACTATATATAAGTACGCTTGATCTGACACTTACAGATGCTTTTTTCGAAGCGATGTCGGGATTGACCACTACGGGCGCAACCGTGCTTACTGATCTGGAAAATACATCACGCGGCGTTCTTGTCTGGCGTTCGATCAGCCAATGGTTCGGGGGTTTCGGTATAATAGCCTTTGCAATCATTCTGCTGCCTGTTTTGCGTGTCGGGGGTATGCATCTTTTTCATGCAGAGTCTTCAGATCGTTCAAGCAAATCAATCCCGCTTACCGCGCATTATATATATTCTCTGATGAGTGCTTATGTTTTCCTGACATTTCTTTGCTATATCACATATTCGCTTTTGGGCATGAATCCGTTTGACGCCTTTAATCACTCATTAACAACAGTTTCGACCGGCGGGTTTTCGACACATGATACCTCATTTGCCTTTTTTGACAGTCAAGCCCTCATGTTTGCATCAACGATCTTCATGTTATCCGGCGCTATTCCTTTTGTCCTTTACACAAACTTGATCTTTCAGAAAAAATTAAATTTCTTGCGTGATGAGCAGGTTGTTGCCTTTTTAAAAATTATCCTGCTGACCACGTTTTTTCTCCTGATTGGTGAAATTTTCACTGGCGAGCAATCTTTTTTTAACGAGGTTATACCCGCTTTGTTCAATGTGGTATCGGTTATTACCACCACCGGCTATGTGTCCGAAGACTATCAGTTATGGGGTGGTTTTGCCGTAGGTATCTTCTTTTTCCTGACCTATTTGGGATCTTGCGCCGGGTCGACATCAGGGGGCCTAAAGATTTTTAGAATTGTTATATTAATGCGGGTTATAAAGCATCAATTACAAAAACTTATTTATCCGAATGGCGTTTTTGCAACCGAATATAACGGTAAGGCCGTAAAAACAGAGACGATACTCTCTATTGTCGGGTTCTTCTTCATATATCTTTTTACAAACCTGGTGCTAGCAATGCTGCTTAGTACAACTGGAGTGGACTTTATTACAGCAGTTTCAGGATCGGCTACGGCAATTGCAAATGTGGGGCCGGGTCTCGGAGAGGTTATAGGGCCAGTAGGAAATTTCAGTACTTTGTCCGATACCGCAAAATGGTATCTGTCAGTGGGTATGCTGGCTGGAAGACTTGAGATACTAACCATGTTAGTATTGTTCATCCCTGCCTTATGGAAGAGTTGATAAGCGTGATATTTTGAGTCTTTCCAAAAAATACTATTCGTGAAAATATAGAAATAAGAAAAACCACATAAATGGACTAGAAGTTGTGAAAATATTACTTATAGATAGAGATGAGGCATCAAGCAATCAAATCGCCCTAAGACTACAATCTATGGGATATGATGTGATGGTTGAAACGTCTCGTGAAATCGCACTGGAAATGGTAGGAAAACAGGATTTCAAAATAGTAATTGCTGATCCTTCGCCTTTAAGGGAGCCCCGCCAATTTTTTACGGCTCTGCGTAATGCTTCAAAATCCTACCCTTATATAATCATGCTAAATCATGAGAAGCCGGAAAATATTCTTAAATCCGGGGCGAACAAGTTTATAAATAAACCTGTAGACCCGAGTGTATTGGAAAAAATAATTCTGGAAGCAACGGACCTTTTACAGCTTCGTAGTAAATTATCAGATATAAAAACGGATTATCCCAGTGAGAGGGGGATTATATCGAAATCTGCCTTCAATCAGATTTTCTTGTCTTGCGTTGAGCGTGCTGACAGACATGGCGAGCCAACTTTTTGTTTGTTTATAAAGGTGGAAAATTATAGACAGCTCAACGCGGACAGTTCTGATGCTGCAAACCTTGCAACAGCCAAACTGGCTCATGAATTATCAGCAACAAGACGGCAAAGTGATATACTTGGGCAGCTTGACGAGGCTGAGTATGCTGTACTTTTTTTGCTTATTTCTTCCGAGGGAGAGCCCCATGAGGCAAGTTTGCGATTTATGGACAGTCTTTCATCTGTTAAGGGCTTTAAAGACAGGCCTGAGCTTGAGGTGGTTATAAACCTTAAGCTTGTTGAGCTTCCGTCTGGTGCTACGCTTTTAGATAAAAGCTTCTCAGCCCAATAATTATCCACAATCTGTGGAAAACTCTGGTCAGAACATTTCCAAATGCTATAATTAGGTGATTCGCATGCGTCCGTTTCTCGGGCGTTCTCACCATAATTATTCACGCTTTTACCCTTTCTAAAGCACCTAACATGTTTATAAAACGTATTTTTTCCGGCTATTTAAGGCTGTGCTTGTTGCTATGTTTGATGGCAATTGCGCAGGCTACAATAATGCAGGTGAAAGTTGTTAAGGCGGCCGAAGCTGTATCTGAACCAACCGAAGAAGATGCAAATTTCGGTGAGGTATATGATGTAAGATCAATCTCACGCGAGCCAGATGAAGAAACCTTTATTCCTGTTCAAGACAGGCAGTTTCCCGACCTTTCTCCGAAAGGTGTAATAATAGGTAAGTTGAATGTTTTACCAAAGCTGTCCTTTGAAAGTCGTTATAACGATAATTTGTATGCGACTAATGATGACGAGACATCAGACCTTTCTGAGCATATTATACCAGCTATAACAATTAGGACTTTGCAGGACAGGCATTTTTTCGGACTTCAGGCAAATGCCGAAATCATAAAACATCTTGAACAAACATCGGAAGACCGCGAAAACTATTTCGTTAGCGCGGGTGGTTATTTCGAGGCGCGCCACGATCTTCTATTGCCCTATAATCTTACCTATACTGTCAACCACCAGAATAGGACGGATAATTTATCACGGGTATTTACACGCGAGCCTTTAGAGATTGCAGAGTTGGTAGCGGAAGCCGGAGTTGCCTATAAACCAAATCGCATCGGACTGTCAGCAACCGGGCGACACATTCGAAAAAGATTTGATGACGGTGTCTCTCTACAAGACCCCACAGTCCGTGTTGTCAAAAGCGATGCAGATTTCAATACCAACGAATTAGAGCTAGAGGCGACATATGAATTTCCTGTAAATCATACTGCCTTTATCCGCGGTATCGCCGGAAAGACTGAGTTCGAGGACAGCATTTATGATGATGGAAGCAATACATATACTGGTACATTCAGGGACAGCGTCAATGGGCGTATACTAGCCGGTATTATTACCAATTATAAAGGGATTGTCTTGAGTGACATAGGTATTGGTTACGCTACCGCAGATTATGATGATGATACAATTGAAGATGTCAGCAGTTTCGCTGTTGATGCAGACATTGACTGGAACATAACCAAACTTACAACGCTGGGTTTAAATGTAACCAGAAGCATCGTTCAAGATAACGAAATTATTCAGGGTATAGTTCAAACCGCAGGAACATTCGCCGTTGATCACGAATTGCAAAGGAATTTACTTCTTAATGGGTATATAACATATCTAAACCGTGATTTTGAAAATATCACACGGGAAGATGATTTGTATAGATTGGGATTGGGTGTTTTGTACCGGCCAAGTCCTTATTTCAACATAAAAGGCGAATATATTCATACGAATCAGGACAGTACATTGGCGGGCAATGAGTTTGATCAAAATATATTTATGGTCAGATTAACAGGTCAATATTAGAAATGGGAAAATAAAATAAATTATATACATCAATAGCTTATAAGGAGAAAATCAAGAGTAAAGAGAAAATATAAAAGGGGTGTTGTCATTTAGGGCAAAACAATATTATTATAAATGATACACAGGGGCCTGATTCTCCAATGATTCTTTTTGCTCCATGGTTCTCATGGTTATGAATATTAAAAAACGAATATTATATATAAGCATTTTTATTTCGGCAGTGATAATAGCTGTGTCCGGACAATATGTTTATGCTAATGGCGGGCAGGATGCTCTCGTAGTTATAGAAGATGCGGAACCGCTTTTGCCTGTTAAGAATGCTAAATCCGAAAACGCAACGGTTATCATTGAAAAAGAAGTGGTTGTAACCGAGACTGTTCCTGTGCAAGCACAAGAAGTCCTACCTGCGGAAACTGTTTTACTTGTAGATGATCCAAATGGCATGACTATACGCAATGCTTATCGTGTGGGACCTGGCGATCGCTTGGAAATGACGGTTTATGGTGAAGATGGGTTATCAAAACAATATCAGGTAGATGGGCAAGGAAATATTTCTGTGCCATTGATTGGCGTTGTTTCTGTTGAGGGTTTGACTCCGATCGAAATTGAAGCTTTGGTGGCTGAACGATTGAGGGATGGCTATTTGATCGATCCGAGCGTAACAATAGAAATTACTGAATATCGCCCATTTTATATTATGGGTGAGGTTAGACGCCCAGGAAGCTACAATTACATAGATGGCATGAATGTCCTAAACGCAGTGGCAGTTGGAGGCGGTTTTACTTATCGCGCGAAAACCAAGGAAATTGAGGTTGTGCGTTCTGCAGGAAACGACAGCATGACTGTTACGTTGAAACCGGAAGACCAAATTATGCCGGGCGATATAATTCGCATTAAAGAACGTTTCTTTTGATAGGCCGATTTTATGGATAACCGCATGATAAATGAAAACCCAAATAATTCTCCGAAAATGTTGCACCACTTTGATGAGTTGGATGTAGATCTTCGTCGCCTTCTTATGCTTTTATGGCGCAGGAAGTGGATTGTTATGGGTATTGTTGTTGTAACTGTTGCCGCGGCCGCAATTATTTCATCTCTACTTCCGACCAGATATACAGCGCAGTCTCTGGTAATGATTGAAAGTGAAAGCATTAATCCGAAAAGTATTGAGCTGCAAAACTTTATGTCGGAAATGCGCCTTGATACAGCTTTGGTTTTAAGCGAAGTTGAGGTTTTGAAGTCTCGTGAAACAGCACGCCGTGTTATTATGCGCCTTAATATGATGGCGGAGGGAGAGGCTCCCTCACAATCTTTGATGACAACACCGGCTGATAATGAAGCTGAATTTAAAAGCCTCTCTGTTTACCGAACAGAAATGACATCAGATGAAAATCCTGTTTTATCTGATAAAATGAACCGCGCTATAGCTGTATTCCAGAAAAATCTTGCTGTAAAACCAGTTCCCGGATCTTATGTGATCCAGATTTCTTACACATCAGGTGACCCGCAAAGAGCCGCTCTTGTTGCGAATACTGTGATGGATGTCTATATGGAGCAGCGTTTGGAAGAAAAGTTTCTTGCGACACAGAAAGTTACAAACTGGCTCGATAACCGCTTAACAGCATTAAGAGAGCAGGTCCGTCAGTCTGAAAAAGCGGTAGAGGATTATAGGTCCCGTAATAATCTGATTGAAGGCGCGCGTTTTGAAATGACAGCTCAGCAGCTTTCAGAATTGAATTCCCAGCTTGTATTGGCCAAATCTGAGAGAGCGGAAGCGCTGGCTAGACTTAATGACAGTGAGGGATATGTTGCAAGCTCGGGTGTTGCAGATGCTAGCCCCGATGTATTGAATGCGCGTTACATACAGGATTTAAAGAGGTCAGAAACTGAGTTGTTGCAACAGAAGGCTGATTTATCTTCCCGCTATGGACCAAAACACCCTACAATAATTAAGATCAACGCTGAGCTAGCTGATTTGCGGACAACTCTAAGACGCGAAACAAAACAAGTAGCCGATTCAGTGCGTGCGGAATATGAAGTCGCAAATGCACGTGTAGAAGAACTGCAGCGGGCTCTTGAAGAAATGCAGGGCCAAAAGCGTGTTGAGAACAAAGCCATGATTGAACTTCGTGAGCTTAGTCGCGAAGCAGAATCCAACCGTCTCATTTTTGATAACTTCCTCGAAACATATAAGCGCTCCGACCAAAGAGAGCAGTTGGAAGGGCCTGAGGCGCGCGTTCTTTCTTATGCAACTGTTCCCGATAACCCTTCTTATCCAAATAAACCACTAATTATCTCTCTGGCAGCGGCTATCTCCTTGTTTCTTGGAATTGCATTTGTGCTGATACTTGAAAAACTTGATAACGCATTTAGAAGTGCATCTCAGTTAGAGCAAAGAACAGGATATCCGTGCTTTGGTCTTATCCCCGCCGCTGATTCATCTGTAATTAAGAACGGTATAGCTGATTATATTCTTAAAAAGCCATCTTCTGCTGTCGCTGAGTCAATTAGGACATTAAGAATGGTTCTAAACCTAAGATCTGGAAGCGATGAGGCTAACCGACCACGTGTGGTAACTGTAACATCATCCCTGCCTGCAGAGGGTAAGACAACGATTTCAGCATGGCTCGGCCGTGTTGCTGCAAAATCAGGTGAGAAAGTCATTGTTATTGATTGTGATTTAAGGCGTCCTAACCTGCATCGCGTTATGAAGACGTCTAATGAAAAAACACTTGTTGATTATCTTACTGGTGACATGAAGTTAAATCAGGTTATTAATAAAGATGATCCATCGGGTGCACATGTGATATATGCACGCGCGGTCGCCAATTCAGCGCTTGACCTGATTTCTTCAGAAAAAATGCGCAAGCTAATCAAGTCTCTAAAAGAAACATATGACCTAGTAATTTTGGATACGCCCGCGGCACTTGCGGTATCAGATGCTAGAATCCTTGCCAGTGAATCCGACTTCACTTTGTATATTGTGGAATGGGATAAAACACCTCGCGAAGTTGTAACTACAGGGGTCAAACAATTCTCCGACTTTGGCTATGAGAGCCTCGCCTTCGTTCTGTCAGGTGTGGATGTTAGAAGACATGCCAGATATGGTTACGGTGACACGGCATATTATTATGGTAGATATCGAGAATATTATCAGGAATAGGCAATTCTTGACAAAAGAACAATTATAGAACATATTCTATTTAACAACGCCATATTTGTATTTAAACAAACCGTCCGCAGGGGCGGTTTTTTTTATTTCTAAAACTTAAGGAGAAACCAAATGACACTTTTACCCGTTGACTCAAATGATAATGTAATCCCGGCATTGGCATTAAAAACCGGAGGCGCACAAACAATAGCAGTTGTTACATCTTCCTCTGCCAGAAATCCAATAGCTTTCAGTGAAAACACGCGAATAGTTAGTTTATACGCAGATGTGCCTTTGTATCTGAATTTTGGCGAATCTGATGTTAATGCTGCTTCCGATGATCACTATTTTCCAGCCGGTATATATTATGATTTTTCTATAGGCGGAAACGGGAACGATCACACCCCCTATGTATCTGCGCTTGCAGCTGAAGAAAACGGAACACTTTATATATCTGAAAAAAAATAATTGTAGCGCGGGCTGTTCCCCAAAGGCAGCCCGCTGTTTACATGTTGCGATTCACATAAGTTTTTCAAGAAGAATTTTACTGAGTTCAGCAACGGAGGCAGGATTTTGTCCGGTGATTAAATTATCATCTTGTATAACATGGCTTTTCATAGGGCCGGCATTTTCAAAGATCCCGCCACACTCGCGCAATTTTCTTTCTAATAAGAAAGGTAGAGCTTCGTGCATATTCATTTCACGCTCTTCTTCATCTGTAAAGCTGTTCACCTTTCTGTCCTTCACCAAAGGTGAGCCGTTACTTTTTTTTGCATTTACCAGTGCTGCCGGGCCATGACAAACTGCAGCTATAATTTTTCCATTCTTATCCATGTCTTCAACAAAATTAATTACATTTTTGTCGTTTGGCAGATCCCACATCGCGCCATAACCGCCCGGAAAGTAAACACCTTCATATGCGCCGGATTTCAAATTTGCTAAATTAAGAGGCTTTTTTATTTTTTCCAGAGAAGCTTCGTCTTTCATAAAACGTTGCACGAATTTATTATTTTTCGAAACATCGTCTTTATCAAAACTATCGGGTGCCGGATGGGCTTCTTTGCCTTGAATGGTCGCAATATCAATATCTATGTTATTGTCAGCGAGCTTATAATAAGGCTCCGCCATTTCTTGATAATGGAAACCCGTTGGTTGGCCCGCTTCCCCCATCTCAGTTGTTTTAGTCAGGACGAATAAAAGTTTCGTCATAATATATGAACCCTTTCTATCAGATGTGAATCTAATCCATAAGGTAAACGAAAAAAAGGGGGCTCTGTTCCCCCTAAATATAAGTGCAAAAAATTTAGATATTGAAAGTGACGTTTTGATCGGGAACTGCAAAGCTTTGCTGGTCTGAGCATGAAACTATGTATTCACCATCAGTCGTTTGCGCCCTATAACATTGATTGCCTTGGAGTAGAACTTCCCAATTGTTTACGGAGTTATCATATTCTTCGAGTAGATGAGGAGCTTTTCTTTCAAAGAAGTTACGCACTTGTCTGGCCATATTTTCACCTTCTTCACCATATTGCATTTTGAAGCGGACTACTCCGCCAGTGGCTAGATGCATCATTCTTTCGGCCCGCGGTATTTGTCCGACTGGTAGAGGATCTGTTCGATCGTCGGAAAGGGCCTGGTCTACCAAAGCCATAGCCCGATTAACTTCAAGGCAGGAAAAATCCCAGGAAACATGCTTTGTACCTTGTGTGGTTTGACAGGAAGCTTCATTAAAAACCTTAGGTGTGGAAGCGCAGCCCCCCAAAACACCGGCACCAGCCAATAATCCGGCTATAGTTGCTTTTTGAAAACTAGATACTGCCATTGATATTCTCCTTTTATAGTTGAATATTATAGCGGATTTATTGATTATGTCAATAAAATAAGAATTTATCTATTTATTTTAATGGCTTAGGAAGGCAATGATGCCTGTATCTGTGCTTGGTTTTCAATGTTGTATCCACTTGAGCGGCTAAAACCCAGATACTCCATTGTTCTGCTTTCATCTTCAGGAAGAATAAACAACGCCACATCAGTCATATGAATATTTGATGATCCCCCATTGCGATTTTCGCGCGCCAAATTAAGCACAGTTCGCCAAGTTTGTGCATCAATGTTAACGCAGCCATTTGAGATATAATTATCAGCGGATGTCGGGCTTAAGAGGCGTTGTGGTCTGTTTTCTGATTGAACCGCTGTCCATGTTTGATGCAAGGACGTACACAAAGTGCGTTCTCTGTTACATATAAAGTGTAAAAGAGTATTTGTCCCATAGCTTTTATAAGCTTCTTCATCGCGGTAAAGCTGAATAGAAAAATGCCCTGCAGGTGTAACCGGGCGGTTCCAGCTGGGTTCGTCCGTTGACCCGAGATCATCTCCCTTTTGTTTGCCGAGAAGGACGGGGGCAGTTGCTATTTCTTGCCCTTCATCAAAAATATGAATTCGCGCTCTATTTTTATCAACAACTATAAAATCTGAATAACCCCGATTACGGATTTCACCTAAAGCTGCCCTTGCCTGAGAAGATAATCCTTCGTCGGAAGCGCTTACAGGGGTGGGTTCTTGAATCTCAGCCTGAGCTGTTACCGGTTGGAATGCCAAGCCAAGTGAAAGAAGGGTAAGTTTTGATAGCCTCTTGAATTTCATTTTCTGTCCCATTTGCAAGTCCGCAAATTATACCCAATCATTAATATTATGTCAAACATAAACTTGGCTTCTACCTATGAAAAAAGCCGGAGATTTGCATCCCCGGCTTTTCCTGATTCTTAATTTTTATTGTGTGCCTGAAGGCGCAGGAGCTGCTCTGCCTGGCTGGCTTTGCTCGCTACCGACAAATGTAACATTTACATTTGTTGAAGGATTTGCCTGTGCAGCTGGTTTTCTTGCGCTTGCAGCACCGTTAAGTGAGTCCAAAACTGAAACCATGTTTCCTAGGTTAGGATCATTAAGCTGCTCTCCATACTGACGAACTGTAGCTAGTGTGCGTGCTCCCTGATCAGGCGCGCTAATCATAACCTGAGCATCAACATTTCCTTCAGTTACTGTTTTTGTACAGCCGCTATCCGGTGACATAGTAGAGATACCACCGCCAACTACTGGAATAGTTGCACTGAAGCCCTCGGAACAGAAGCCTGCACCGATAATTGTACCAGCAGCACCTGCTGGAATTCTAGCTGCTTCATAATTATCTCCACCAACTGTAACGCTGGAGTTATCGTTAACAGTTGTTTGGTTACCTGTAGCAGATGCATTACCGCTATTGGAGCCGTTAACTGTAGCTGAACCACCTTGTGCGGAACCGCCTTGGCCACCAAATGAGCCGCCGGAAGTACCTGTAGATGAGCCGCCTTGGCCACCGAATGAACCACCAGAAATACCTGTAGATGTTGATGAGCCGCCTTGTGAATATGAGTTACCGCCACTTGCATATGCGCCTGATGTCGCATTTGAGCTTGATGATGATGAAGAATTTGCAGTTGCAGTATTCTGATTTGTATTTTGGTTTGTGTTGGTGATAGGACCAACTGAAACTGTGTTGTCACCTGGTGTAGTAGGCGGGTTAATTGGTTCAAGTACACATGTGCTTGAGCTACAAGGAGTTTGCTGTGCATTGGCTTCATCGGCACCTGCACCAAAAGTGAAAGCTGCTGCTGCACCTACCATTAAAGTTTTTACTGTATTATTCATTTGGAACACCCTTTCCATAAAAATTAATTCCGTTTGTGGAAACAGGTTATATATTAAATGCCGAAGTTATGTCAAGAAAAAATTAACATAAAATTAATTTATTTTTTATTTGCATAATTACCATAATATATGTATATATATGTCCAAGTTTAAAGAAATATATGTAAACCATATATAAAGAAGGTGTGTAAAAATGAATAATAGTAATGAATTAAATTTGGACGGCTACGAGGCTGAAGGTCAGGCACCAAAGACAGGATTTGGAAAAAAACTGTCTTCTATATTCGGCAGAGCTGCAAATAATATAAAAGAATTTTCTAAGAACCGTGTTTCTGAAGTAAAAGATTTAGGACGCAACTGGCTAGGAACTGCAAAGCTGGCCAAAAATTACCGTTCAATGTCCGATGAGCAGAAAGCGGAATTTAAGCAAAAACTAAAAGACTCCATGCCAAATACCATGCTTTCAGTAGGTGTTGGTGTTGGTACGAAACTCGCTGTGGGTAGCGTCGCGATAGGGTCTGGTGTTGCAGGTCTTGCTGCGGGTGCTGCAGTTGCTGCGGGTGCTGCTACAATGACTGTGTCAGCGGCTAAAACAGCACGCGAAATCTGGGTTGCTCGCGAGGAAAATGAAAAGTTTCGCGATGCTGCAAAACGCATGGGTATTAGAAGTACATTTGCGAATAATGTAAAGAAAACCTGGGCAGGTGCCGGATTGGGCGGTATTTTCGGTTTTGGGTTAGCTGCAGGCATGGGCGACATGATTGATTCTTTATCAAATGTGTCCGAAACAGCTAATATGGATTTACCTACCGAACATGTCGAGGTCGCAAACGAGTTTTCTGCCCCTGCAGAGACTGTTGAGCCTGCTGACATAGATGTGCCGGTTGAAAATGTTGAGCCTGAAGCAGGCGATGTTGGCGAGCCTGTAGTCGAGGATGTGCCAGCGGAAACCCCTTCAATGAATGCGGCCGAAGCACAAGCTTTGAAAGATGAGGCACTTGAGCTTTATCGTAGCGGTGGAACACAAGAAGATGTTGTTCGTGCTATTGAAATGTATGAGCAGGCAGCAGAGGCAGGAAATGCGCAGGCTGCTGCTGATTTGGCTTACCTTAAGGCAAATGGTGTTTATGAAACAGCGATGAACCACCCGGTTTCGCCAAGTTCGATGGATGGATTTGAGGCTCCGGAAGCCGAAACAGCTGAATATGAATATCAGCCTGATAGTGAAGTCGGCACAGAAACTGAAGATACGCCATCAAGTCCTGTTTCACCACATGGTGAATATTATAAGGACCTTCAAGGTGATGATCTTTATAATAATGCCCAGTCAGAAGAAAGCTATGATGTTCCTGTCGCAGAGGATGATTATGCTACAGAATACGCTCCTGTGGAAACCGATACATATGCGCCTGAAACAGGATACGAGGGCGCAGTAACAACGGATAAAACAGATGTTATCACAACTTGCAGAAGCGTTGGTGAAGCAGAGATAAACGGCGAATTGCGCTCTAATTTCATGTGTACAGATCCGCTTGCAGAAAATCTTGAGAGAGGTGACGCAATCGATTTCGTAAATGATAATGGTGATATTGACCGCTATATTTATACAGATGAAGAGCCTGTGAACACCTGGAGCTTTTTCGCAAGAGTAAAAAATACTTTTGGCCTATAGAGAATTTACACACCCAAAGATAAAGCCCTCGAGATTTTCGGGGGCTTTTTTTATAACTAAATTTTGTGAATTTTTATATTATTTTAGAAAAGGAAGATGCCATCTTTTGCTGCTATTTTTCGCCTCTTCCCAGATTGAGGGTGCCTCTATGAGAGGGGCAAGTCTATTCTCATCACGTTCTCTGAATTCTTTTTTCAGGTCTAAAGAGTAGTCAATCATTCTGTCGGTAAAACCATTCTGGTTGCTGCCTGAAATAAACAAGCCGGAACTTCTGATTTTGGCATTGTTGCTAAAGCGAATCGTCCAGTCGCCCTTCGTGTCTTCTCCCAGAAAGCCGGTGCTTCTAAAAACAATTCCTTTTGAGTTGCCACTATCATTTTGAGAATCTTTATGTAGCTCAAGGGTGTATTCCGTACCCGATGGGGAGACGAGGGTCGCGCCGCGCATTAAAAAATATTCAAAAGCATCATCAACTTGCACTTGTGCCCGGCCAATAACTGTACCTGCTACAAAATCTTGTTCTATTCGAACAAGTGTTTCAGGGCCACCAGTGTTTTTTCCTTCGGCTGTCTCCTGAACCTGAATATCCTGCAAACACTTATTTTTATTTTCACCATAATTATAATTTAAAAGACGGCGCGTCATGCCTTCATCGGCAAGTCCGTAACCGCGCTGCCTATCATTAAAATACTGTCCGCGCGCATTTTTAATGCTGGGTTTTAAGGCAACCGCACCTGAGAGTGTCGCCGCCCAAATAGAGTAAGTTGATCTCGGGCATACCCTGTTCTCATCACTATATTCTAAAACCACAGAGCTCATGACACCTCCAAAATAGGGAGCGGCAAACGATGTTCCGCTGAGACCGCCAACCATTTCACCTGCGTCGGGGCTTACTAAAGAATCATTATATGCACTTAATCCATATTTCTCTATTAGTCCTCTGGCACGGCCCTCTGTCGGATAATAATCATATTCAAAACCACGTGCAAAAGCATTGAAAAATATAATGTCAGCACCAGGAGAGCTATATCCCGGAACCCCTACTGTGTGGAATGCACCCACCTTTATCTGGGTGTCGCTAAAAAATACCGGATCCGCACCCCTATCAAAAGAATTTACACGATCATATCCGCTGTTCCCCGCGGCTTTGAATATAATTGTGCGTGATTTTTCCGCCCAAAATTGAAATGCCTCACTGGCTGAAAAATCAGGCGCACTACCTACTGAAGATGAAATTGTAACAACTGGTGTTGCCGTAAAGACATTATTGATCGCGGTAGGTTCCTTGCTTGTTAAATCAATATTGTAATAGCGGCCATTGACAAATCCGGCGCTATTTTCATTGGCACCATTCCAAGAGTAATAAGCATCTGACAATATTTGGGCAGAAGCCAGAGCATGGAGGCTATAAAAATCATTATCGCCTAACATACCTTCCCCATCCATGCCCATTTTAATATCTTCAATATGTATAACGAGATTATTGGGTTGGACTTCTTCTGCTGAGGTGTATTCGGGACCAGAAATGTCAGTATTTAGTTCACGGTCGGGTGTATGGCTTTCCGGACTGCAACCCGCCAAAGCCAATCCCGTAAAGACTGGCACTAAAGATGCGGATTTTAGAACGGATTTAAACATATACCTTCCCATAAATTATACTTGTCATAATAAATAAATATCATCCGAAGTTCAAGGAAAAAGCGGAAAAAAACATTTTAATGCTATTTTCCGCTTTCCTCAAAAACTTTTTATAAAGAGGCTCTAAAAAGCTTTTTGCCACCCTATAGTAATGGCATAGTCCCGCTCCATCTGCGGGCCGTTTAGATTTTGATAAACAGGTGCTGTAACTTCAAAGGCTACCCTGTGTCCTTCTAGCGGCCCGTTTTGGAAAAGATAGTTGGCGCCTGCTGATAAGGATAGACGTTCCCCACCATAATTATCAGGATTTGCGGTTTGTACCGGTGCCATAATATTAGTATCCATTCCCTCAATTTGCCCTTCGGTTTCCGCGGTGGCACGAAGAGAGGTACTAAAAGCGGATGTCCATAGATAGCTTCCCCAAGCGGTGAGCTGGTGTTTATCTCCTAACGCATAATCCTGACTATTTTCACCGAGACGGAAAGTAGCCCGATATTGCGTACCCCATCCCCAATTTCCTGCGTTTCCGTAATAGGTTATGCCTGGCAAAAGATCATATGTACCCGAACCTAATTGCATCGCATATGGAAGTCTCAGCCGCGGCGTAGTGCCCATAGGTGTCAAAACATCATCCTCTTCCTTTATAGACCCTGTGGGAAGAGATAGACCGGCGTTCAAATGTAGATGATGTGTCTTGTCGTCATACAAGCCTACAAGACCAGAAACAGTAGTATCGCCCAAACCTTGGGCTTTTGTTGTAAATCGACCAAGTTCTGTGGTGCCAGCCATCCCGGCATAAGTTAAGTGCTCCATCTCGCGATCCAGATATTGCCCCATAACCATCAATGTAAGCCAATCACTTGGCGCGTACATACCGCCTAACATATGCATATCTGTATCCATCTCCAGCGGAACGACACGCAATGTCGGTGGAGGTGCAAAAGGGTTTGGCGTTGTTGTAACGATTTCATCCGGCGATAGGGAATCTGTCCCATCTCGGTTACCTTCCATGTGCATCCGCATAAAACGGTAAGATACCATCCATTCACCTGCTTTGTGGCGATGGTCACCCATAACCCCTATAGGGGCGTGACTGTCGGCGCGTGAGACCTGGTTTTTTTGATCCGCATTACCAAAATGCGCCTCATGTGCATTTATAGGGTGCTGATTTAAAAATATGCCGGTTATTATACAGGCGGCAAACAGGCCTGTTTTGATCAAATTATTCATTGATTTGTCCTTTAAAATTATAAGTTTTGTTATGTGTCTTAAGCTTTAAAGGATTTGGGCGGAGCGCGGGTATCGGGTTGAACACGTACCGTTTTTATATAAGCACTTTCCTGTTCACGTACCTGAACAGGAAGAACTAGTTGACCTGATAAATTAAATCTAGGGGCTGCGGATGTAAGTGCGGCGGAAAAGCTGGAGCAAAACAGGCAGTTTTCATCCGAAATTTGACCATTATGCCCGCTGTCATTGTCTGTGTCCGCATCGGAGAGCGCTATTTTTTGTAGTCCTGACCCGGTGCAGATTTCCAGATATTTTGTCGCCTCGCCACCCCATAATTTTACACAGGCAGGTGACAATATTCCCGCCAGAAATGTCAGTATAAAAAAAGCGGATAATGTGCGACGCATGAAGCTTGCAACCTAAAGCGTATTAGCCAGTTTTACGATTCCCTGCTTTATGACGCATTTCCCGCGCAGCCGCAATCATATTTTCTAAGGCCGGTTTTACTTCTTCCCAGCCACGCGTTTTCAAGCCACAATCAGGATTAACCCAAAGAAGAGCGGGATCAATAACTTTGGCGGCCTTTTGCAGTAAAGCAACCATCTCATCTTTGGTAGGAATGCGTGGTGAATGAATATCATAAACACCGGGGCCTATTTCATTTGGATAGTTATAGTTCACAAAAGCATCCAGTAATTCCATTTGAGACCGCGATGTTTCAATGGAAATAACATCAGCATCCAGTGCAGCAATTGCCTCAATAATATCATTAAATTCCGAATAACACATATGTGTATGAATTTGTGTTTCATCCTGAACCGAGCAAGTAGCAAGCTTGAAACTGTCAACTGCCCAATCAAGATAAGCTTTCCAGTCGTCGCGTCGTAAGGGTAGGCCTTCTCGTATTGCAGGTTCGTCCACCTGAATAGCTTGAATACCTGAAGCCTCAAGGTCTGAAACCTCATCGCGTATGGCAAGCGCAATCTGTCGGCAAGATGTTTCCAATGTCACATCATCACGTTTAAAAGACCAGAAAAGAATGGTAATGGGCCCGGTCAACATCCCCTTCATTGGGCGGTCTGTCAGGCTTTGTGCAAATTTACTCCATACCACTGTCATTGCTTTCGGGCGGGATACATCCCCATATATTATTGGCGGCTTCACACAACGTGATCCATAAGATTGAACCCAGCCTAATTTAGAAAAAATATAGCCGTCCAATTGCTCACCAAAATACTCGACCATGTCATTTCTTTCGGCTTCACCATGAACAAGCATGTCCATGTCTATTTCTTCCTGATAACGAACAACTTGCTCAATTTCAGCTTTCATAGCACGTTCATAATCCTCAATGCTGATATCACCTTTTTTAAAAGTCGCACGTTTTTTACGGATATCTTGGGTTTGTGGAAACGAGCCTATAGTGGTAGTGGGGTATGCCGGAAGATTAAGGGCTTCTTCCTGCGCCTTTTGTCTTTTTGCAAATTCATTCCTGCGTTTTGACATATCGGGAGTTACATTGGCCAGTCTTTCCTTGACTTTCCCATTGTGTATACGGGGGGATGTGCGTCTTTCTTCCGCTATTTTATCACTCTCGGCAATAGCTTCTGAAATTTCGCCAGCACCATCGCGGGCGCCTTTTGCAAGTATGGAAATTTCGGCCAATTTTTGTTTAGCAAAGGCCATCCAGCTTTTGATCTGATCGTCCATCTTTGTTTCTAGATCAAGATCTATAGGCACGTGCAGCAAAGACGAACTGGAAGATACCATAATTTTTTCATGTCCCAGTTTGTTGACGGCCTTTTCTACCAAGGCAAGACTTTCGGCAAGATTGTTTTTCCAAATGTAGCGCCCGTCAACCAATCCCAAAGACAAATATTTTCCGCTTTGAATTTTATCCAGTACAGCAGCAAGTTCATTTTTTGCACGTTTCAAATCAAGATGTATTCCCTCAACTGGCAAGCTAAGTGCCAAATCCATATTATCGCGCAGGCCCTCAAAGTAACTTGTGAGCAAAATGTTACCTTTAAAAGCAGTACTAATTTCAGAGTAAGCGCGCTTGTAAGCCTCTTTCTGGGTATCCGACAAATCCAGAGTTAGGAAAGGCTCATCAACCTGCACCCATTCCACGTTCATATCAGAGAGTTTTTGAAAGATTTCTTTATAAACCGGCAGGATATTATCCAATAAGGACATAGTATCGCCGTTATTTTCAAGTTTGCCGAGCGACAGATAAGTCACCGGGCCGATAATAACAGGGCGCGTTGTGGTGCCTGCGCGCTTGGCTTCCGTATATTCATCAAAAATCTTGCTTGAGGAAAGTTTGAATTCTTGGTCTTCTTTAAATTCCGGCACAATATAATGATAATTTGTATCGAACCATTTGGTCATTTCACAAGCAATTACATCACGGCCATCTGTCTGACTGCCCCGCGCCATTGCGAAATAAAGATCAAGCCCAATATCATGCCCGTCCCAGTTATATCTATCTGGTACACAACCCAGTGTGGCAGTCATATCCAGAACCTGATCGTAGAGTGAGAAATCGTTGGAAGGAATATGA
>NZVS01000073.1 GCA_002701555.1 Alphaproteobacteria bacterium
TTCATGTCATAAAAACGTGTGCTGCAAGACAGGCATATACGTTTCAAACCGCGCGGGTCCGCGACTGTCGGTGTGGACGTTGGCATGGGCGTTTTCTCTCCTTAAAACTTTATTTTCTAATCTGATATGGGATTGCATGATTTACGTACCATGTCAAACCCAAATCGCTTTTTCGTGGTGGATATTATAGACGAAAAATCTATTTCCTATATAGTAGATAATTGAAAAAAAATAAAAGTTAAGCCACCTATCCATAATCANGAGTATATACATGCACACACCAGTCGTTCTTTGCGGTTTTAAGCGCTCACCCATGCATTTTGCCAATAAAGGAGCATTAGCCCATGTTCGTCCGGACGATATGGCCGCAAAAGTAATCTCCGCTTTGCTGGAAAGCACAAAAGCAGATGCTGGTGACATTGAGGATCTCTTGATGGGCTGTGCTTTTCCAGAGGCCGAGCAAGGTTTTAACGTGGCCAAGATTGTCGGGCAGATTATTGGTCTTCCTGAATCGGTCGCAGGCGCCACCGTCAACCGCTTTTGTGGGTCGTCCATGACGACAATCCAAATGGCCGCAGGTTATGCGCAGATGAATGCGGGCGAATTATTCATTGCCGCGGGCGTTGAATCCATGAGCCGCGTCCCGATGGGCGGGTTTAATCCAATGCCAAACCCCAAACTTGCAGAGGACTTTCCACCTGCCTATATGAGCATGGGAATTACAGCCGAAAATCTGGCCAAGAAATATGATATTGCCCGTGATAAACAGGAAGAATTTGCGGTGAACTCACACCATAAGGCCGCAAAAGCAGCCGAGTCAGGCAAGTTTGATGATGAAATAGTCGCAATTGATGGTGTGGACAAAGATGGTACGATCAGACCGGATTCCTCTGTTGAAAAGCTGGCAACTCTCAATCCGGCCTTCGATGCAAACGGAACAATCACAGCAGCAACTTCATCGCCTTTAACTGACGGGTCGGCAGCAGTCCTCGTTGCTACGGAAGCTTACGCCGATAAGCACAATTTACCGAAACTAGCACGTATCAAATCTGTAGCTGTTGCCGGGTGTAAAGCAGAAATCATGGGCATTGGCCCTGTTCCGGCCTCTAATAAAGCGTTGGAGCGCGCAGGCCTTAAAATGTCTGACATCGGTTTGATTGAATTGAATGAGGCATTCGCCGCACAGTCACTTTCCGTCATAAAAGAAATGGGCGTTTCAGAAGATATCGTCAATATCGACGGAGGCGCAATCGCGCTTGGTCATCCGCTTGGAACATCCGGCGCACGGATCACCGGAAAGCTCGCCTCGTTGATGAACCGCGAGGATGTGAAATANGGCCTTGCCACAATGTGTATTGGTGGTGGACAAGGCACAGCTATCGTGCTTGAGAAGATATAATATTCTTCGAACAAATAACTGGTAGGAATTATGACCGAGATTAAAAAAGTAGCCGTGCTGGGCGCGGGATTAATGGGCAGCGGGATTGCCGCGCAAATTGCAAATGCTGGTTATCCGGTTATTTTGCTGGATATCGTGCCCAAAGATGCAGGCGAAGACCGTTCAAAACTGGCCAGAGGCGCAATTGAGAAAATGAAACAGGCCAAGCCNNCNGTNTTCATGGGTCGTAATTCGCANAAAAATATTACTCCGGCCAATCTGGAAGATGATCTTGAGCAATTAAAGACNTGTGACTGGGTTGTNGAAGTCGTTTTNGAAGATNTGGANATNAAGCACCAGACATACAAAAAAATNGCGCCTCATTTAAAAAAGGGTGCNATTATATCCTCGAATACCTCAACTATTCCGTTGGAAATGCTGGTCGAACCGATGGAGCAGGATTTCAAAGATAATTTTGTGATCACTCATTTTTTCAATCCGCCGCGTTATATGCGCCTTTTGGAACTGGTCAGTGCGCCAAACACGAATAAGGTAGCCGTTGAGGCGGTACGCGACTTTTGCGATGTGCAATTGGGTAAGGGTGTTGTTGTTTGCAATGACACGCCGGGTTTTATTGCAAATNGTCTTGGTGTTTTCTGGCTGACAACGGCGTTAAATACCGCCATTGAACAAGGTATCCCTGTTGAGGCGGCTGACGCCGTCATGTCTAAACCTGTTGGTATTCCAAAGACTGGTGTGTTCGGGCTTCTCGACCTGATTGGTATTGATTTGATGCCACATCTGTCAAAATCCCTGCTGTCCACCTTGCCCGACAAAGACGCGTACAGGGATGCATTTGTCGATCATGCATTCCTCCACTCAATGATCCAGGACGGCTTTACAGGACGAAAAGGGAAAGGTGGTTTCTACCGACTTGACACAAGTGAGGGTAAAAAAGAAAAACAGGCATTATCCCTTCACCCTGATAATTTCGATTTGGGACAATATAGCCCCGCGCAAAAAATTGATCTGGAGTCAATCAAGGCGGGCAAACAAGGGCTAAAGGCTGTTCTGGAAACAGATGATAAAGGCGGCAGATTTGCAAAAACCGTTCTTTTACAAACTCTGGCCTATGCCGCGTCACTTGTTGGAGAAATTGCCGACACTGTTGCCGACATAGATGAGGCCATGCGACTGGGATATAACTGGAAGCAAGGNCCTTTTGANATGATTGACGCGCTNGGAGCTGACTGGTTNNNNTCCGAATTAAAAACNAAGCCGGNATNNATNTNCCAGNCATTATGGANANNCTGGACGGGCANAGTTTNTATAAAGTCAAAAATGGCAAACCCCATTATTTTGGAACATATGGTAAGTACCATCCTGTTGAACGCGCTAAAGGCGTCCTTCTTCTCTCAGATATAAAACTCGCTTCACAGCCTTTGATAAAAACGAATAGTGCCAGTGCTTGGGATATTGGCGAGGGTATTGTGTGCTTTGAATTCACAGGCAAGATGAATGCTTTGGATGAACCTGTTTTTGACGCGTATCATCAGGTTATAGATCTTATCGGAAACGGAAAAGGTAAATATAAAGGTCTTGTCGTTTATAATGAAGGGGCACATTTTTCGGCCGGTGCTAATCTAGCAATGGCAATAGAAGCGATGAAGGCCGGACGTTTTGAAGACGTGGCTCGATTAGTCAAAGGCGGGCAAGATGCGTATATGGCGCTAAAGTTTGCCCCTTTCCCTGTTGTGGCAGCTCCTTTTGGAATGGCGCTTGGTGGAGGCTGTGAAATTCTCCTCCATGTTGATCATGTACAGGCACATGCCGAAACTTATGCAGGCCTTGTCGAGGTGGGTGTCGGACTTATCCCGGGATGGGGCGGCTGTAAAGAAATGCTGCTTCGCTATCAGGCACGAGAGGCTGGTGCTTACGATAAGCACACAGGTGGGAAAAAAATCTGGTTTTCTCCCAAAACAACTCCAATGGGCGCCATCCGCGAAGCCTTTCAGACAATTGGAACTGCCAAGGTTTCAACATCAGGGGAAAATGCCAGGGAGCTTGGTTACTTTAAACCCACAGATAAAGTCACAATGAACCGTGACCGCCTTCTCTTTGATGCAAGGGCTAAAGCCATAGAACTTGCGAAAGATTATACCGCACCTGAGCAGGTCACCTCTATCCGCTTGCCCGGTAAAACGGCCAAAGCTGCACTTGATATGTCAGTTCAGGATCTAAAAATTGCGGGCAAGGCAACACCCTACGATGTGGTCGTATCAGGCCATCTTTCTTATGTACTTTCCGGTGGAGATGATGCCGACATGACACGTGAAATCTCGGAACAGGATATTCTGGATTTGGAATTTCAGGAATTTATGAAATTGGTTCGCGAAGGCGGCACGCATGATCGCATTGAACATATGCTGACAAAAGGCAAGCCGTTAAGGAACTAGCCAAAATAATGTTTGCGAAATCCATGGAATGAGTTATAGACAGCTCCATGGACTTCTATCTCGAACAAATTACTGGCTTTTTCTCTGCTGCGATGGAAATCATTGAGATTTACCTCACAGCATTCATGCTTTTTGTGACCGATCACACACCCCAGGCGATAGAGGTTTTTAAAGCACTAAATACCCCTTTTGGTGTTTTAGCACTTGCCTCAATAATTGGTTTTATTGTTAGTCATTTCAATCTGCGCCGTGCCATGTCACAAAATATTTTTCCTGGCACACAAGCGGTATTATATACAACTTTTTATGAGCCCACGGGTGAGATAAACATTGTAACAGGTAATGAATTTCATAATCAGAAAATGCGTGTTGTGCATCACGCAGTCGACATAGGACCGATTTTTCACCCTTCTGTCAGAAAGCGTATCATGGATGCCTTACGAAGTGCGGTTGAAAAATGCGATGAAAATAAAAATTTCATCGTTTTTCAAAACCTGACATCACGTCGTCCGTTCAAAAGAAAAAGGCTTACGCATTTGCGCGAACGTATCGCAACACGCTGGACAAATTATTTTGAAAGCCAGATGAACACAAAAGGTTTTGAGACCTTTGTTCATCACCCGCGCGAAATCCTGATTGCCCACAAAATCTTTCCGGTCATGATCAATGCAAGACTTTCGCGCAGTCGACAAATCAGGATCGCATATATCCACGAGGCATGGCTGGAAGGAAAAGAATTTCCTGATATTGAAGATGTTTGTTTCGAAAATTTGGACGGTAGTTTCGATAATAACCCGGATCACGTTCTGGCGGGATATTGGCGCGTCAATAAAACAATTATAAATGCCCTGAAGACTGATCCTGATCTCTACAGGGATTGCCATGTAGAATTTTACACAGGGGAGAAAAAGACTATCCCCCTTCCGAAGGCATAAAAAAAACCGCCTTTCGGCGGTTTTTCCTTAAATCGTAACTAATTACTTAGCTTGTGATCTTGTGAAAACAACGTCACCTTGCTGTGAAGAAGATGAGTAGTATCTGTCATTGGCTTCGCCTGTGCTGCAAGCTGCTGTTGCAAGAACAAGAGCGAAAACAGGAAGAACTTTCAATAGTTTCATGGTTTACTCCATCGTTATTGTTAGAATTACTTTGCTTGAGTACCATTTAAGTCGATAAATGGTTGAAGTCAAATATTAAACATGGATCCACATGTGAATCAATTTAATATGATGCAGAAAAGTCACACCTTATCTTCACTATTTTAAAACAGCCACTTAAGCAGGTTTAAAGGTTTTTTAACCCCTTTCGGCAAGACTTAATAAACAGAATTTAGGAAGGGGCTATCTGTGTTTTATCTACTTTTACCAATATTAGCAGGTGTATTTTGGGCTGTCTGCTATACATTCATGGAACAATCTTTACAAAATGTCAGCATAGCAACCTGGTATTTTGTAGGGGGTGTGGTGTCTATACTCGTATCGCTACTTTTACTACCCAAAATGACAGGAAGCGGCGTTGATATAAAGCCACTTCTAAAAAAGGAAATTTTTATAGTTCTTGTGATTGCTGTTGTCAGTGCAAAAATTGCCGACATGTCGATTGCTTTTGCACTTACTAAATCACCTGCGACTTTTGTAGCCTTTGGTGAAATTTCATATGTTCTTTTTGTGCCGTTCGTGGCCCTGTTTATATTTAAAGATAACCAGATCACAGCGCATACTATGGGCGGCGGACTTGTCGTTTTTCTAGGTATATCGATTTTGTTATTCGGTCAGATAAAAGGTAAATCAGAATCCAGTACGCTTAATATGGCGCAAGAAGAAGCTCCGGTAACACTGGCTGCTGCTGATGCTGGCCATGTTATTGATTGATAATTTCTTGGTTCATGCGAGGGCTAAGAATTCTGTGCCATAAAAAGCGTAACAGATTTCTGGGCCTCTTCCTTCAAACGTTCCTGTGTTTCAGGGCTTGGTGACGTTTCTTCGCCTTTAAGGGGTATACCTGAGTGACAACACAGGTTCAAACCACCCTCAATCACGATCAGATTGTTTTTTCCTGCCTCATGCAAAATTTCAGCGGCCTTCATGGCCCGCACACCTGCTTTGCACAAAACATAGACTGTCTTGCCTTCAATATCTTTCCTGATGGAAGAAACTTCTATTTCATGTAGAGGCACATGGAGGATATTACAATCCGGCGACATGATTTTGGCCTCGTAATCCGAGCGGACATCCAAAAGAATTTCATTCTCTTTTAATCCGTCTGACTTTATTTTTTCACTAAACTCATGTGCCAATATTGTTTCTATATGATCCATTTTTTTCTTATACCTGATTTATAGATGTGTAAGCCAAATATCCCATATAAACGATATAGGCTCCTAGAAAAAATGCGCCTTCGCGACGTACAATTTTCCAGCTTGTTGCTGAAACCACCATTAATCCCAGAGTTGCTGCAAGAAGCACCCAGATGTCAAGTTGAAGGATTTCAGGTGGAATGGCAATTGGGTGAATGACAGCCGTTACGCCAAGAATAGATAATATATTATAAATATTAGAACCTATAATGTTACCATAGGCCATATCACCTTGCTTCTTAAAGGCTGCCATTAAAGAAGCCACAAGCTCTGGCAGTGACGTACCGATTGCAACTATGGTTAACCCTATAACAGTATCCGACACACCCATTGATTGCGCTAATGTCGTACTGCCATCCACCAAAAATCTTGCGCCCAGAAAAACAAAAAACAGGCCAATCACAAATTGCAGTGTGGAATAGAAAAAGGAATTTTTAAATCCTTCAGAGACAGTAACTTCCGCAATACCATTCTCCTCAGGCTCAAGGGCTGGAACCCCTATATCCGAAGTCTTGACCTTACCTTTTTTTTCCAACCAGACTGAATATCCTATATAGCCCCCCAATACCGCAAGAAAAAGTATTCCTACAGGACGCGAGATGAAGCCCGTAAAGGCCACAGCAAGGAAAGCAAGTGTCGCCAGAACCATAAAAACGCCGTCTTTTTTAAAGGCTGTTTTATCACAAGCCAATGGCACCAGAAGGGCTGTTGATCCAAGAATTAGAAAGATATTGGCAATATTGGAACCGACAACATTACCTATGGCTATGCCGGGCTTGTTATCCAGTGCAGCCAGTATACAGGTTATAAGCTCAGGTGTGGATGTTCCAAAACCGACAAGAACAAGTCCAATTAGAAGAGGCGAAATATCCAGTTTTCTGGCAATTGCAACTGAACCGTTTACAAGATTTTCACCGCCCCAAAAAAGAAGAGCAAGCCCACTAATGATTAAAATGGCTGTCATATATGTATAAAATTCTGTTGGCAGTTCTATTGCTAATGTGTTTTATCCTATGGTCACATAATCTAACTGAAATCCGGAACAATGCAAATGCGTATATCAAAATACTTTACAAAGAAACGAAGTCTTACAGGTTTACTTGTCATTGTTACATTAGTGTTCATCGGCATGCTTGCAGAGGCAATATTTGATAGCTATGAAGAATACAAAGAGAAAGTCGCATTCTCACAGCTTGCGCCGGACTTTATTTCAATGTGCCTTAAAGACGCTGAGGATCGCGGAAATAACGATGTAATACTGGGCAGGATAAGACAGTGCGTTCACAATAACAGCGTCCACAACATAGACGAGGAATTTTATCAGCATTGGCGCGCACCGACCTCGGACAAGCTACGCAGAATTTTGGATTTTGCCAATGGTGATATGCCCGAGCCACCACATATGGAATGTTCGACCCGCACTGAAGTCCTGGAAGACCTTTATCGCTATATGGGATATCAAACCAAGGTTTACAATGTTGTGCAGGCTGCCGATGATTTCCCCGGCCATATTCTTGTCGAGGTTTTTAATCCCACAACGAAGGAAGGAGAGCTACACGACCCGACTTATAATGTGAGTTATAACAATTTTGAAACCGGAAAAAGACTGAACGCAATTGAAGTTTTGGAAACACCATTAAATGAGATTGCGTATTGCGGAAATGCCGGAAACTGTTCGCAAGAGGAAATGCGAGAGGACGAGGCACTCGTTTCGGATAAGATCCGTGATTATTTTGGCTTTTTCTATCACAAACCTGACACTGGTAACGAAGATGGTATTTTGTCCATAAATAAAAGTCGTTTTGATCCCGAAGAAAAATTCTCCGTAAAAGGCGAACAAATGACCTACTGCGAGAAAAAAGCAAAAAATTGCCAAAACCCCATACAATTTTACAAAGAAAGAACCGAAATAACTGATCTTTAGGGCTTGTTAAATCTTTTATGGGACACTTATTTCATGTTTTGGACAAAGAAACCGGCAAATAAATCCGAAAAAAAGGAAATTGATCGCGAAGCGCTAATTGCGCAAACCCAAAGGCATATGCGTCAAGTTCGTGAAGATATCGGTGAAGACAAACTTGCGGAACTCGCCGCACAAATTACCGGAAAAAAGCCACCATCAACGCCCTCACCTCGAGAACAGGCAAAAAAGATTCTCCTTGAAATGGACTCTGACAAACTCGCACACGGTATCCTTGATATGCTCCGCGAAGAGCGCCCTTAAGACCTGATCCAAGGCTTTTTCAACTTGCCAAATATGCATTTTTGATGCTTTACTAATTCCCATGCTCACAGTTTTGAAATCACTGGAAACCTTATGGCTTTGGCGCGAACAGCATGAAGGTAAAGATATAGGTTTTGTTCCAACTATGGGTGCACTCCACGCCGGTCACTTATCACTGATTGAGAAAGCAAAATCTGAAAACGATATTGTTATAGTATCCATTTTTGTAAATCCTATCCAATTTGCTCCGAATGAGGATTACGACAGCTATCCTCGCCCCTTAACCAAAGATCGTGAGAAACTTGACAATGTTGGCGTGAATGCGCTCTGGGCGCCAAACGCGTTGGAAATGTATCCTGAAGGCTTCGAGACAGCAATATCAGTGGGCGGCATAACAAAATTACTTGAAGGTTCTTACCGCCCTCACCATTTCGACGGCGTTACCACAGTTGTAAATAAGCTTTTCAATCAGATTAGACCCACACGAGCCTATTTCGGTGAAAAAGATTATCAGCAATTACAGGTGATCTCCAAAATGGTTAAAGATATGGATATCAATACAAAGGTAATTGGATGCCCCATCCACCGGGATAAAAGTGGTTTGGCACTGTCTTCGCGCAACGCATATCTTTCACGTGATCAACTCGACATCGCACGTCGTTTGAACAGTGTTTTAAAATCCGCACCTGACTGGATGCGAACCATGGAAATTGCGGAAGTTGAGAAAAAACTGGAAGATATTCTTGTTCAAGCTGATTTTGATAAAATCGATTATGTAGTTATTCGCAATGCCGAAACGTTAAAGCCTGTCAAAAATAAACATGAAGAAAAAATGAGGGTACTTGCCGCTGTCTGGCTTGGCAAAACACGATTGATTGACAACATGGGTATTTAAGGTAAAAATTGCCCTCTTATGAGTGCAATAACTGTTCAAAATCTTTCCAAAAATTTCCGTGTTAAAAAGCAAGTACCTGGTTTTTCAGGTACGGTGAAATCTTTTTTCAAGCCTGACTGGCATGAAGTTTCTGCACTTGAAGACGTTTCTTTTTCTATCGGACGCGGTGAACGCGTTGCCTTTATCGGCCCTAACGGTGCAGGTAAATCAACAACTATAAAAATACTTTCCGGAATACTTAATCCGAGTACAGGGTCAGTAGAAGTTGCCGGACTTACACCGTGGGAAGAGCGGCAGAAACTATCCTATGAAATCGGAACAGTTTTCGGCCAGCGTTCACAGCTTTGGTATCATCTTCCCGCACGTGACAGCTTTAAACTTTTGTCCAGTGCGTACGGTCTAGACAAAAATACATACACTGACCGTCTCTCACAATTAACCGAGGCTTTTGATATTAAAGATTTGCTAGATAAGCCAGTACGTCAGATGTCTTTAGGGCAACGTATGCGATGTGAGGTCGTGGCAAGCTTTTTGCACAAACCAGCAATCCTTTTTCTGGATGAACCCACTGTGGGGCTGGATGTATCGGCAAAATCCGTTATACGCGATCTCGTATATGAAACTTCTGTTGAGGACGGCACAACAATTCTGCTAACTTCCCACGATACAGGTGATATGGAAAGGGTCTGCGACCGGGTAATTCTGATAGATCAGGGTCAAATCGTCATTGATGCGCCCGTATCCAAGTTAAGGTCATCTTATATATCCCGTAAAATCATAACTCTTCATATGAGTGTTGCCGATATGCCCTTTAAAATGCAAGGCGTAGAAATCGCCGAAAAGGCACCCCATAAAATGGTATTGAATGTTGATACCTCACAGCAAAACGTTTCAGCAGTAATCGAAAAAACGCTCTCCCTTGCAAGCATGCGCGATATCTCAATTGAGGATCCACCAATGGAAGATGTATTGCGTTCGATTTATAAAAGTGGTCAAGGGTAAACCACCAAAGATGGAATACGATTTCTTAAAAAAATTACATGTTTTATATGTTTTTGCCAAAACCAGCTTCGATGATCATATGGGTCATAGATTGCGGTTATTTTTTCGTTTCGTCATGTGCGTGTTTTTCATGTTTGTTTTCGTTGAGTTCTGGCGACTTATCGCACGCGAGAATTTTATTGATCTTCCATTTCCGGTCGACGATGTATGTTGGTACGCATGCCTGACACAAATGATGCTTTTCCTATCGCCGCGGCTATTCATATCCATTGATCAGGACGTTCGCAGCGGCGATATTTCCTATCTTCTTATACGCCCCATTTCCTATATAGCGATGAGGGTATCGGAAGGAATTGGTGCGATGAGTGCAAATGCGCTTCTATATTATACAGCAGGCATCGCCTGTGTCGGATTTTATATAGGGAGCCTGCCCTCAACAGGATGGGTTGGATTGGGAACCGCACTATTTTTTCTCTATCTTGGGTCAATTCTGCATTTAATGTATCAGGCAATTTCCGGCATTACGGCATTATGGTTGCAACAAGCAGAAGCTTTTTATCGTATCTATCAAAAGATACTCATTGTTCTTGGTGGACTGTATATGCCCATTACACTTTACCCTGATTGGCTCTACACATTAGCGAAATTTACGCCTGTGTACGTCATGATGTACGGCCCAGCACAATTTGTACTTGGGTGGCATCAAGGTGATTCACCACTGGAAATTTTTGCACTATTACTATTTTGGTTTGCCATCACGATTTTTCTGCTTGGCTGGTTTTACCGTACCTGTGTTAATCGCCTGGAGGTAAACGGTGGATAAGGGCAATCTGTCCTATTTATGGGCGCTTCTTAAACTCAATATGAAAGCGGCATTGGCGCTGCGTGCGGCATATACTGTGCGTACGGTTTTCAACATTGGCAACCATGCCATTTACCTTTTCCTATGGGTGGTGATCTTCAAGACCATCCCTTCCATTGGCGGCTGGCGGATGGAACATATTCTTATTGCCTATGGTCTTGGTATTTTGGTCTGGGGACTTTTATCCTTTTTTGCAGCGGGTCTTCGTACCCTGCCCCGCCAGATTGACGAGGGGAGTTTGGATGTTTACCTGACTAACCCAAGGCCATTACTAATGAATATAGCGCTTGGGAGTACGCAATATGCAGGTCCTGCTGAAATCATTTTCGGGCTCATCGTCTTAATCATTGCCGGGCATCTGACCGCTGTTTCAATCCCTTTGCTTGTCTTTCTAGGTCTGTGTTCATTTATTGTTTTTGCCTCTCTGGTTCTTGCATATGGCTCACTCGGGTTCTGGTTAAAGGACTATCACTCCTCAGCAGAGGAAATGTATTTTAATTTTTTTATTATGGCGACACGGCCCGAAGCTGTCTTTCACAACTGGATGGGGTGGGTCATAGTAACTATCATGCCGATCGCATTCATGACACATATACCTTTGCGTGCCCTTATTGATAATAATTTGTATGCTCTGGGCTTAACGCTCATTGGCACAACCCTCTCCGCACTCACAGCTTATACGGTTTTTAAAACAGGTCTGAAACGGTATGAATCAGGAAATAGATTTGGCGTACATGGGTGATTTTTTTTAAATCCCATCTACATAAATACTATAACTTTCTACCAAAGGATTAAGACCTTAATGGATTTAGAAGAAACCACCATACGCGTTAAAGAGAAAATGCAATTTGCACCCCATATTCGCGCGCGCGTGAAATTTGATTTTGGTGATAATGGCGTAATCTTTATCGACACGACACAAGACCCAGCCGAAGTTTGCCATGAAAATAAAGAATCCGATGTCACATTGTCATGTGATCTTGAGTTGTTTGAAGGGTTTTTAACCGGAAAACGCGATCCTAATATTGCTTTCATGATGGGGCGCCTTCATGTAAAAGGATCAATGCCAATTGCGCTAAAGTTAAATTCTGTTCTTGAGGAATAAAATACATGAACCTGATTTTACGAATGATGAAAGTTTTTATTTCATCTTTTTTTAAAAATCGCTTGAAAGGCATCTTCGCCGTCTCAAAACTTCACTTTCGGGTCTGGCCTAATGATCTGGATACAAATTTTCACATGAATAACGGGCGTTACCTGACGATTATGGATCTGGGGCGGTTTGACCTTGTTCTTCGCAATGGTTTAATGCGATTCATGTTTGCACATAAATCCGTACCTGTTCTCGCCGCAGCCACCATCCGTTACCGTTTATCACTTGACCCTTTACAAAGATACCGTTTGGAAAGCCGCGTAGTTTGCTGGGACGCAAAATGGATATATATGGAACAGCGTTTTATTCTAGTCGGAGGTGAGAAAGATGGGGCGGTTGCCGCAATCGCTCTCGTTAAGGGTGGTTTTTTCAACAAAAAACAGAAGAAAATGGTTTCAGTGGCCGAAGTAATCAATGAGGTCGGTCACGGTGAAGACAGCCCTGTTTTCCCTGAGCATGTTAAGACATGGGCAGCGGCAGAAAATGCTTTGCGCGACGTTACAGCAGAGGAAAAAGCCTAAAAAAAAGCCGCCCTTCGCAGGACGGCTTTCAAGCAACAGTAATTTTAATGTCTTAGAATTTGTAGTTCAAACCAAGTGACAGAATACCGACCTGACCATCTGTGTCGGCATTGACGTTTGATCCGGTAACTCCACCACCATTACGCACTACACTGATCTCTTCTTCGCCAACATCGATGTAGGCTGCTGCAAAGTCGACTGTGAAGTTCTCGTTCCAGGTATATGTTGTTCCGGCAGTAAACCAGTTTCTGTCACCATCAGGTGTTCTGGTTGTGCGGAATTCATCTGTTGTCGGTGTCTCATCAAATTGATAACCGGCACGGAATGTCCATTCCGGGCTGTATTCATATTCAGCACCAATCGCAAAGGCCCATGTGTTCTGATAGTTTTGAACAACAGGGTCAACAGCAACACCATCATCACGCACTGGTGCAATTTCCTGAAAATTTGACCAGCCAAAACGTGTTACCTGGCCCATTATACGCCATTTGTCATTTACATCCTGGGCAACACCCAATGTCCAGATATCTGGCAGATCAAGATCAGCGGAACCAGTTGTGTCGAAGTCGAGAAGCCCCGTACCTTCGGCCATTATATCGCCGTCCAATTCGTGACTGATGGCTGAGCGATATGAAAAACCAATATCAGTACCTTGCATCGGCGTAACCAAGACACCAAGATTGTAACCGACAGAGATATCGTCACCTTTAAGTGTGGCTTCGCCTTCTGTACCAGCAAAAGCGGCATTTTTTAACTCAGCATCTGCATATTGGATATTTACACCACCCCCCAGTGAGAGCCATGGCATTGCTTGAAAAGCAACAGTCGGGGCTACATCAACAGTCAGTAATTCCGTCTCAGTCGAATCATAGCGTCCGAAATAACCATCATCGTATTCGTTAGCTAAACCAAAAGGAGCAGAAACACCCAAACCTGTCCAAAGCTTACCATTCATCCATGGATAAGCAATGTAAGCATTTGGCACCGGTGTTGGGTCATACGGATTTCCACCATCATCACCGACTGCTGTACCAATAGGTGTGGTTGTACCGGTATCTGTCAATTCACCTTCTGGTATTAGTAGGTTAACCCCTAAATTACCTTGAGGGCCGTCAAGGCGTGTCATACCAGCTGGGTTAAAGTAAATTGTTGAAGCATCATCAATACTTGTGGTTGATCCTGAAAAGGCCGCACCTAATGCTGATACGGATTGTTCTTGAATATAAAATCCGGCTGCATCTGCTTTATCAGCTGAAATAATAAGTGCACTTGCCGCAGTAATGGCACACAAGGCAGTGGTAGTAAGAGCTTTCTTAAACATGAAAAATATCCCTTTGAAGTAAATTTATGAACTTATGAAGTGAAGCATACATAAATTGGAGGACTTTGAAAATCATCAATCATTGACGCGGCGCAACAATGGCGGGATATTATTTAATCCAGGCCACACGCAGCACATTTGTAGAGCCTGGCGTTCCAAATGGCACCCCTGCTGTTAAAACAAGGCTTTGACCCGGTTTGCCCATTTCTTTTTCAACGGCAAGACCTATTGCACGCTCAACCGTTTCAGCAAATGAATCCACATCAGTAACGTGAATTCCACGCACACCATAGGATACACTCAAGCGTCTTGCGACATGCAAATTTTGTGTTAAACACATAATCGGACGCGGGGGTCTTTGTCGTGCTGTGCGGAGGGCCGTTGAACCCGATGTTGTATAGTTCACGATACAAGCCGCCCTTATATCACGCGCCACTTGCTCGGCAGCAACTGTAATGGCATCTGATGGGTCATCTTCAGCATCGATATGCGAGGCTTCCATCATTTTTCTATATAAATTGTCCTGTTCCACCTTGGTCAGAATCTTATTCATAATAGAGACAGACTCTAAAGGGTATTTTCCCGCCGCCGTTTCAGCAGAAAGCATGACCGCGTCTGTTCCATCATAAACAGCGTTTGCAACGTCAGATGCCTCCGCACGAGTAGGCGCAGGAGATTCAATCATGGACTCAAGCATCTGAGTGGCGACTACAATCGGCTTACCTTTAGCGCGCACTTTCTGAACAACGTGTTTTTGTACTGCAGGTACATCTTCGGGTGGAATTTCAACACCAAGATCACCTCGAGCCAGCATGACACCATCGGCAATGTCCAGTAACTCATCAAGGCAATCCAGCGCTGAAGGCTTTTCCAGCTTGATCATTAGGGCGGCGCGCCCGCCTATCAGTTTTTTTGCCTCTGCCGCATCTTCTGCTTTTTGTACAAAAGATTGCGCTATCCAGTCGGCACCAAGGTTAAGTGCTGTTACAAGGTCTTTCCTATCCTTGTCAGTTAGGGCGGAAATAGGAAGCTGGATGCCAGGAAGGTTAAAACCTTTATTATTAGATAAGGTTTGGCCAGCGATAACTTTACCAATAAGATAATCTTCGCCTTTTTCTACAATCTCAATGCGCACCTTTCCATCATCCAGCAGAATATTCTGTCCTTTAACAAGTGTCTGAATAACTTCTGGGTGGGGCAATTGCACGCGGGTTTCATCGCCTTCTGCCGCATCTAGGTCAAAGCGGATTTTCATGCCCTCTTTTAAGGATATTTTCCCACCCTTGAACTTACCAACACGCAGTTTAGGTCCTTGCATATCGGCAACAACGCCGATGGGTCTGTCAAATTCCTTTTCCAGCTCTCTTATAATATCCATGCGGGCCTTGTGATCTGCCGCGCTTCCATGGGAAAAATTCAGGCGGAACAAATCTACGCCTGCTTCAAATAATTTACGGATGGTATCTTTATCGCTGGAGGCCGGTCCAAGCGTCGCAAGTATTTTGGTGTTTCGTGTACGGTTTATCATAATTTATATATTTATCACGACGCGCGGCACACTTCCACTGCTTATATGCATCAATGGCAAATCCTGAACATTAAAATTTATAAGTCTTTTGTGAAAACATGACGGGGCTTCTTATCATCTTTTTCGTAGCCCGAATCTTCCTGAAAACCCACATAGTTAAATCCACGACTCAGTAGGAAGTGCATACTGGGGGTATTATCACTGTTGACTGCAGCAAAAAGTGTTTTCAATGTATATGGTGAGTCCTGAATATTATTTATAAACTTATCATATGCCGCACCCATCAAACCTTGCCTGCGGAATTCCGGTAATAAATAATATGTCACCCTGTCACGGTCAAACTGGTCTTTTGTATGGGTGACCTGACCAATAATTTTTTCGTTATGTCCTAGATCGTCAACCATAGTTACAAAAAAGCGTCCATGTGCGTTGTTTGCTTCATAGGTAGGGAAATTTTCTACATAAAAATCATATAATATATCGTTGCAATATTCCGGGTCATTAAAATATTCAATGTATTCTTCGCTGAGCTCACAATATTCAACATATGTTTCGGCAGCCTTCCCCATGAACGCTGTAAAGTCCTCTTTTGAGATTTCAGTTATTCTTTTGAAAACAAACATAATTATAATTCTTTATGTTAAATTTTATGGGTTGTCAATCTTATCGCTTTTTTCAATTTCCGGATCCGTGTTGCGCTTATTCTATTAACCTTGTGTGATGACAGGTTGTCTGCTACCAATAACACCTTATTTAATTTTGATAATGGCGGTTTTATTATGAGTTTAGATGTCGAAAAGCTGGACTTCGACAAGTGTGAAGACGAAAAAATTCATATTCCCGAAGCCATTCAAAGCTATGGGTATTTGTTTGTTCTGGATCCCGAAAGCGGCAAAATTGAAATAATCAGTGAAAATGTAAAAACGCTTTTAAAAGAAAAAAAAGGTATTATAGGTACTAATTTCTTTGATCTGCTGGACAAAGAAAATGAAGATTTTGATTTTTTCTATGGGACTTATGAACGTGCCAAAACCCAGAAAACCCGCCTTCCAATACGTGTCAGTTTTAAAAAGGGACTAACAGACGAAGTCAGTGCCAATGGTTTCTTTTCTGTTATTTTTGACAGTAACGGAAAAATAGTTGTTGAGCTTGAGCCGGCAGCAAAATTCCGGGAAACATACTCCGCACAACATTACATCAAACTCTATGCAATGAGTGTCGCGCCAAAATTCAAGACCTATGAAAGTCTGGACAGCATGGCGCAGGAAATTGTTAATACCATCAAATATATCACCGATATGGAGCGTGTTGTCCTGTATAAATTCAATGAGGACAGATCCGGGCAAGTGATTGCCGAGGCCAAGGTAGAAAACATCGAATCTTATCTTGGGTTATATTACCCCGCCTCTGATATACCGCCACAGGCCAGGGAGTTATACAAAAAGAACTGGGTCCGCCTCATGCCAAATGTCGATTTGGAGCCTTCAAAGCTTATACCCACAATTGACGAGGGCAACCGTGAACCGTTGGATATGACGCATTCCCTGCTCCGCAGCCTTTCGCCTATCCATCGCCAATACGTCAAAAATCAAGGATTAAAGGCCTCTTTTTCCATGTCACTTGTGACACATGACCAGCTATGGGGCATGATTTCCTGTCACAGCCGTCAGCCAGTCTATATTCCACAAAATGTCAGGCTTCAATGCGAAAACCTCAGCCAACTATTCAGCTGGCATCTTTATGCAAAAGAAGAAGAGCTTTATATAGAGAAGAAAAGGCGGGCTGATAGCGCCATTGATAAGATGCTGGACAAAACCTCTCCAGAATTCCCGATTATTGACGTCTTCCGTGGCAATAAAGAAGCTGTTCTTGAGATTATGGGAGCGGACGGATTTGCTTTCTTTTCTGAAGGAGAGACATTTTCCATTGGACAAACACCTGAATTACCAGTTGTAAAAAAGCTGTATCACATAGCCGAAAAAGAAAAAGGGCAACCTTTTGTCTCTAATAAAATTACTGATTTCATTCAAGACGAAGACAAAGACGATCTTAATGATATTAGGGGTGTTTTGCTTATCCCCCTAACAGAAAAACGTAATTTTTTTACAGCCTGGTTTAGAAAAGAAACAAAGCAAATTCAGAAATGGGCCGGACTTCCTGAAGAGAAAAGTGCCAACGCTTCAAAAAAAGATCGGCTAACTCCCAGGTCTTCATTTCAAGTTCACATCAAAGAAATTCATGAGGAAAGTGAGCAATGGGACCAAAATGACATGGATATGGCCAGCCGTTTTAACCGTGTATTTCTGGCACACGCGCTAGAAACACACGAGAAAATGCGGAAAAACCTCTCAAATTTACAAGAGCAAGATCGTTACAAAAATGAATTTTTGGCAACGCTTGCTCATGAACTCAGAAATCCGTTAGCCCCTGTTAGTGCCGGAATTTCTCTTTTAGAAAAAAGGAGAGACCCTGAAACTCAATCCAGAGTTATTGAGACAATGAAGCGTCAAATCGGTCACATGACAAAGATGATAAATGATTTGCTAGATGTATCGAGAATTACCCGCGGGAAAATTAAACTTGAAAAACAAAACCTCGCTATTCAGGAGGTTATCAAGAACGCTTTAGAAACATGCGCAACCATTATTGAAGATAATCAACATGATTTATCCCTAGAACTTCCGGACGATCTTTTATGGATTAATGGGGATGCCACACGTTTATCCCAGATATTTTCAAATATTTTGAATAATGCCTCTAAATATACAGATCCCGGAGGCAAAATAGAGGTCGTGGTCACTGATAATAAAGAATGGGTTTCTGTAAAAATAAAAGATAATGGCTTGGGTATACCGGAAAACAAACTAAATCATATATTTGATATGTTTACTCAGGTTGATGCGCATTCTACCCACACAAAAGGTGGATTGGGTATCGGGTTAACACTCGTGCAAAGGTTAGTACTTTTGCACGGCGGGAAGATTGAAGTTCGTAGCAAAGGAAAAGGCGAAGGAACAGAATTTGAAGTTCTCCTCCCTTTGACACAGGAAAATACTGATACAGCTGACGGCGAAATAGAGGACACAGAACATAGTATGGGCAATCAACAAAAAATACTTGTGGTTGATGACAACCCCGATATCTTGACAATGTACCGCATCCTTTTGGAAACAGAAGGCTATGACGTTGAAACTTCGGCAAATGGTAAAGAGACCATCCGGAAATTTGAGGATTTCAAGCCTGATGTCGCACTTCTGGATATCGGCCTTCCTGATATTGATGGCTATGAGCTTTGTGAAATGTTGTCTAAAACTGCAGCAGGCAAAAAGACAGTCTTTCTTTCCCAATCTGGTTGGGGCAGCGATACTCATATAGATAAAGCCCGCAAAGCCGGTTTTAAAGAACATTTCACAAAGCCATTGGATACAGATATCTTGCTAGCTGCTCTAAAAAAGCATGTGAAAACATAGATTTTGCACTAATATATACTAAAGATACCGTGACATATAATATGAAAGCTTATCACCAGCAGACTTGTCACGTGTTATATCCGTGCCCCATCCCAGATAATTGAAGCCTCTTCCAAGTAAAAAACGGAAGCTATCTTTATTATCTGCATTTACCGTTGCAAACAGTTCTGACAAACCCGGCTTTTCCCTTGAGAGCCCTGTAACAAACTCTTCATAAGCTGCCCCCATCAGACCCTCTCCACGATATTGAGGCAAAAGGAAGTAAGTTATTCTGGTATTCCCCTTAATATCCTCAAATGACGTTAATTCACCTATAATGGTCTCGTTTACACCTTCTTTCAGCACAACATAATGCCTGTCATCCCAGATTTCTCGGCTGTCCTTTCCAGGTTGTATGCGACTGTTATATAAATCTGTCAGGAGAAAATCCCTGTCATGATAGACAACAGCATATTCAGGATGGGTGCCTTGAAAATTATAGTGGCAATATTCGTCAGGTGCACGTGACACATAATCTGCAAATATCTCAGGTCCTAAATCTTTAACTTTTGGAAATAAAAACTGTTGCATCTGAATTTAATAACAGAGGCATTATGTCTTTACAAGAGTTTCACTACGCATGTGGAGAAGTGAAAAAAAAGCTGTTTTTGGGATTAAGAATCGGATTTGATTGAGCGTGTCGAGAGACACAAAACCCAGTTAGTTTTTAAAGAATTTTTTGGGGATTAATAAAAAATCCGTTTGTCGTGACCTACGAGATATAGTAGTATAGTAAAAGTCAAAACGCTACGGATTGTGTTTCTCACATAAATCTGTCACCAAGACACCAAATTTAGTTTTTAACAAAGACCACTTTGTAACAAAGGGAGTTTCAGGTCATGTACGATGTCGCTCATATAGAACGCGGAAACAGAGTTAAAATTGATCGCTCACGCGATGAAAACCTCACAAAATTCGGTATTGCGACGCTTTACGACCGTTACCTTCTCCCCGAAGAACACCCACAGGATCTCTTTGCGCGTGTGGCTATGTATTATGGTGATGATTCTGCGCACTCACAACGCATATATGATTACATGTCCAAACTCTGGTTTATGCCGTCCACACCTGTCCTTTCAAATGGTGGAACAAGTCGTGGTCTACCTATTTCCTGTTTCCTGAATGAGACAAATGATTCGTTGGAGGATATTGTGTCCTTGTGGAACGAAAATGTCTGGCTAGCCTCACTCGGTGGTGGGATTGGTTCTTACTGGGGCAATGTCCGCTCTATAGGTGAAAAAGTCGGTCGTAATGGAAAGACATCCGGAATTGTTCCTTTTATCCGTGTTATGGACTCTTTAACACTGGCTATTTCCCAAGGTTCCTTAAGACGTGGTTCTGCTGCGATTTATTTGCCGATCTGGCACCCTGAAATTGAAGAATTCATTGAAATCCGCAGACCGACTGGTGGTGATCCGAATCGTAAAGCATTAAACTTGCACCACGGTGTACTTGTTACCAACTCCTTCATGCAAGCCGTTGAGAAGAACGAGCAATGGGCATTGAAATCACCAAAAGACAAAGCCGTTATTGATAAAGTAAATGCACGCGATCTTTGGATTCGCTTGCTGACTGCCCGCATTGAAACAGGCGAGCCTTATATTGTCTTTATTGACCACGTTAATGACCAGATTCCTGACCACCATAAAATGGCTGGATTGAACGTCAAAATGTCGAATCTGTGTTCTGAAATCACTCTTCCGACAGGAAAAGACCATCTGGGCAATGACAGGACAGCCGTTTGCTGCCTATCCTCTCTTAATCTGGAGAAATTTGACGAGTGGCAAGACCACCCGACTTTCATCGAAGATGTTATGCGCTTCCTTGATAATGTTCTTTCAGACTTTATCGCTAAAGCACCTGATTCTATGAAGCGTGCAAAATATGCAGCGATGCGTGAACGCTCTGTGGGGCTAGGTGTTATGGGCTTCCACTCTTTCCTACAGTCAAAAATGATCCCAATGGAATCAGTTATGGCCAAAGTCTGGAACCGTCGTATGTTCCAACACATCAAACGTCAGGCTGATGACGCATCACAAACGCTTGCACATGAACGCGGAGCATGTCCTGATGCGGCTGATTACGGAATTATGGAGCGTTTCTCCAATAAAATGGCGATCGCACCTACTGCTTCTATTTCTATCATCTGTGGTGGAGCTTCTCCCGGAATCGAGCCAATCGCGGCAAATGCTTATACACACAAAACGCTATCAGGGTCTTTCCCGGTACGTAACAAATTCCTCGAATCCTTACTGGAAGAAAAAGGAATCAATACTGAAGATGTGTGGTCGGGTATATTTACCAATGAAGGCTCAGTCCAGCACTTGGATGAACTGACACAAGATGAAAAGGACGTTTTCAAAACCGCCTTTGAAATGGACCAACGCTGGCTGGTGGAACATGCTGGCGACAGAACACCCTTTGTTTGTCAGGCACAATCACTGAATGTCTTCCTGCCTGCTAATGTGCATAAGAAAGACCTTCACCAGATTCACTTTGATGCATGGAAGAAAGGTGTAAAATCTTTGTATTACTGCCGTTCCAAATCTATCCAGCGCGCCGAATCACATGCCTCATGGCAGCGCACGAAAGGTACAGAACCTGTGCAGGGTGAATTGGCAGAGGAAAATAAATACGAGGAATGCCTTGCCTGTCAGTAAGAAAAATTCTTATAAAAAAACCCGCCTTAATGGCGGGTTTTTTTGTGCCGTTGCGGTGCAGCTTGACTCTTATCCCAGTCTTTTCATAATCTTTAATAAACATTACATAAAGGGATTTCAAAAATGGGTAAGCCAACACAAAATGATATTAATACGCGTGTAGAAAAATATTTAGACAGAAAACTGTTCACTGCTGTGCGCCGAATGGAAACTGAAATGGTGAATTTAAAACTAGGTGATAAATTCGCCAAGGCTATTCGTCATGGAGAGCAATTCCTGAAAAACAAAAATGAAATAGGATCGGCAAGTCTTTTAAGGATGGAATATCCTAATGTCTTCGCCGAAGGACCACATAGAAATTAGAAAACATCAACCGCGCGGGTTAGGGTTTCCTGAATATCTGTACCCGGGCGTGTTACCGTAACC
>NZVS01000074.1 GCA_002701555.1 Alphaproteobacteria bacterium
TGACGGCTGAACAAAGCCCGCGGGCGCGCTTTACTTTCTGTGAAATATTACATACTGCCATAGAAACATATGGTGTTATTTCCCGCCAAGACTTGCAAGAAGAATTTCCCGTTTTGACAACAGACATGTTAAGGCGCCCAAATCTGGTATCTGACAAACCCGTCTGCCCTGATGTTAATACGCAAAAAAACATTTTAAATTTTATCTCAACCCTTGATTTTTCTACTGCTCACGGTAGCAAACTTCCATGGCGGCATCGAAAATCTGATCAGACTGAGGCAGCGCCAGTTTTTCCAAATTCGCAGCATACGGCAAAGGCACATCCTTCGCGCACACCCGCTTAAGCGGCGCATCCAGATAATCAAAAGCAAACTCACCAATCAAGGCGGCAACTTCTGATCCTATTCCAGCAAAAGGCCAGCCCTCTTCTGCAGTCACAATACGATTGGTTTTCTTAACGCTTTCAATAATCGTCCAGCGATCCAACGGGCGAATGGTACGTAAATTAATAACTTCTGCTTCTATACCTTTTTCAGCCAATCTTTCAGCAGCCTCCAAAGCTTTACCAACCATAATTGAGAACGCAACAATTGTAACATCGCTTCCTTCTCGCTCAATTTTGGCACGCCCTATGGGAATAACGTAATCTTCATCCTTGGGAACCTCAAAGCTTTGTCCGTACATAATTTCATTTTCCAACACCAAAACAGGATTAGGATCGCGAATTGCAGCTTTCATCAAACCTTTTGCATCTGCAGCTGACCAAGGAGCCACAACCTTTAGCCCGGGAACATGGCCATACCAGCTGGCGTAACATTGTGAGTGCTGTGCCCCGACACGAGCCGCAGCCCCGTTTGGTCCACGGAAAACAATAGGACAGCCAAGCTGCCCACCAGCCATATAAAGGGTCTTAGCCGCAGAGTTAATAATATGATCAATAGCCTGCATCGCAAAGTTCATCGTCATAAACTCGACTATAGGCTTTAAGCCTTTGAAAGCCGACCCAACAGCAAGCCCGGCAAAACCGTGCTCAGTAATGGGCGTATCTATGACACGCTTAGCTCCAAATTCGTCCAGCAAGCCTTGGGAGACCTTATAAGCCCCATTATATTCAGCGACCTCCTCACCCATGAGGTATATCTTGTCATCACTACGCATCTCTTCTGCCATAGCGTCGCGCGTAGCTTCACGTACAGTTTGAGTTTCTGTGTCTTCAAAAAAAGCGGCCTCATCAAATATAGGCGGCTCAATCAATTTACCTTGTGCGTAAAGTATGTCCCTGTCCTTGATTTCCTTGCCTTGTGGCTGTGATGCGGATTTACCGCTTTTTGTAACACCGGTATCAAGAGCCGCGCTCTTTTCCTCAAGATCAGGCTTTGAATCAGACTTTTCGGTTTGATCATTTTCGTTCGCCTGATTGCTTTGCATATCAGAAATCGCGTCATCACTTTCGCCTTCTTCCAGCAATACAGCGATAACATCATTCACTTTGACATTTTCCGTACCGGCCTGAACAACGATTTTACCTATTTTACCCTCATCAACAGCCTCGACTTCCATTGTCGCTTTATCTGTTTCGATCTCGGCAATGACATCACCTGCGGCAACCTCATCCCCCTCTTCTTTCAACCAACGGGATAATGTCCCTTCTTCCATGGTCGGGCTCAAAGCTGGCATTAAAACATTAATTGGCATTCTTCTATATCCTGTCTCTTGTTAAGCTACGTCTTCAACTGGCTTTAAAATATCTGTCCAAAGCTCACTCTCGTCAGGCTCGGGTGTTTCCTGTGCAAATTGGGCGGCCTCATTAACCGTGGCCTTCACATCTTTCTCGAGAGCCTTGATGTCATCTTCTTTGACGTTCAATTCCTCCATCATTAAACCCTTCATACGCGTGACCGGATCTTTTTCATCCTTATAAGAGGAAAGCTCTTCTTTTGTTCGATATTTTGCAGGGTCAGACATAGAATGTCCGCGGAAACGATAGGTCATCATCTCCAATATATACGGGCCATTGCCACCACGCACATAATCGAGAGCTTGTTCAGCCGCGGCTTGCACAGCCAAAACATCCATCCCGTCACAACGTTCGCCCGGTATGTTATACCCCTCACCTCGGCGATAAAGCTCCCCTGCAGATGAGCGGGAAACGCTTGTCCCCATACCGTACTGGTTATTTTCAATTATATAAAGCACAGGCAATTTCCACAAAGAGGCCATGTTAAAGCATTCATAATTTTGCCCTTGGTTGGCCGCTCCGTCACCCATATAGGTTACTGCCACACCACCGTCTTCATTATATTTATGGGCAAAAGCAAGGCCTGTGCCTATAGCAGATGATGCACCAACTATGCCGTGCCCACCAAAAAAATTCTTCTCTTGGGAAAACATGTGCATTGAACCACCTTTACCCCGCGAATAGCCTGTTTCACGCCCGGTTAATTCTGCCATTACACCTTTCGGATCCATACCACAAGCAAGCATGTGCCCGTGATCGCGATATGTTGTAACGACCGTGTCTTGTTCAAGCTGCTTTGACTGGACACCGGTTACCACCGCTTCCTGACCTATATATAAATGGCAAAAACCACCAATCAGCCCCATACCATATAGCTGACCTGCTTTTTCTTCAAAACGACGTATAAGAAGCATGTCCTGATAAAGCTGCATGGCTTCATCTTTGCTAGGCATTTGCTTCGCATTACTCTTCTTTGATTTTGAGGGTTTTTCTTTTGCTTTATTCTGCTGTTTCTTAGCCACTTTGTATAGTCTCCGGAAGCAATTTGAATTCCTATCTTTGCTAAACTATTTCGCAAGGAATTTCCAGAGCAAACTTAACTTTATTGCACTGCAACATACTGATATGATGTATATTTTTTATTATGTTCTTGGTTTTGAAGATATTACAACTTGCGTTTCTGGAGCATAAAACCCAAGCATTTTAGACATTTGCTCTATAGCAAGATCACCATCCAGCGTTTCCGGGCGCATTCTGACAACCTTCATTTCCAAGTGCTTTTTTTCCTCAAGAGTGTGTAAATACTCTTCTTCGAGTGAGGCCTGTGATGTTTTTAAACTTGCCAGAGACAAAAGACTGCGCTCGCCGAATACAAGATGATAAGAAAAGTAAATGGTTAGACACATACCGATAAGAGCCAAAAAATTGACACGTCCCGTAAAGCGTTTTTCCATTAAGCGTTTCATAATCTCATTGAATCATATACAGGGTACTATCGCAAGAAAAAAAGTATAAGAGTCAATGACTTAGATAAGAACATTTAAAGAACAAATAAAGCTAAGCCATTAATTTGACTCATAAATTCGAATCACACAGTTTTTACTTAATTTTCCCTTGGTACGCCGCGGTTTCGCCCAGCTCCTCTTCAATACGCAATAATTGATTATATTTAGCTATTCTATCTGAGCGAGAGAGCGAGCCCGTTTTAATCTGACCGCAATTGGTTGCTACTGCTAAATCAGCAATTGTGGCATCTTCTGTTTCACCGGAACGGTGTGACATTACAACACCGAAACCTGCTTTTTGCGCCATTTGCACAGCTTCCAAAGTTTCGGTCAGCGTTCCTATTTGATTGACCTTGATAAGAATTGCATTAGCAGCCTTACCCTCAATGCCCCTATACAGTCTTTTAGAATTTGTTACAAAAAGGTCATCACCGACCAATTGGCATTTTGATCCTATTGCCGCAGTCAATGAAGACCAGCCTTCCCAATCATCTTCAGCCATACCATCTTCAATTGATATGATCGGATACTTTGAAACTAAGTCTTCATAATATCTTACTAACTCATCGGAGGACAGAACTCTCCCCTCACCGGCAAGATCATATTTCCCGTCTTTATAAAACTCGGTTGAGGCTGCATCAAGCGCAAGGCCAACCTCCTCTCCTGATTTATAACCGGCTTTTTCAATAGATTTCATAATGAAGTCCAGGGCCTCAGCAGAGGACTTTACCGCGGGGGCGAAACCGCCCTCATCGCCAACATTCGTGTTAAAACCATTGTCTGAAAGCTCTTTTTTCAAAGCATGGAAAATTTCTGCTCCCATGCGCACAGATTCAGAAGCACTCTCAGCACCAATCGGCATAATCATAAATTCCTGAATATCAATAGGATTATCGGCATGCGCCCCACCATTAATGATGTTCATCATAGGTGTCGGCAGCAAATGCGCATAAGCTCCACCGACATAGCGATAAAGCGGCATATCCACTTCGTTAGCCATCGCTTTCGCCACTGCAAGGGAAACACCTAGTATAGCATTAGCGCCCAAGATACCTTTGTTTTCAGTGCCATCGATATCGCATAAAAGCATATCAATGAATCTTTGGTTTTCAGCGTCATGGCCTAACAGCGCGTCAGCGATCACCTCATTAACATTTGCGATAGCCTTTCCTACACCTTTACCGAGATATTTTGATTTATCACCGTCCCTCAATTCAACAGCTTCATGCGCACCCGTAGAGGCCCCTGACGGTACAGCCGCCCGCCCCATAACGCCACTTTCTAACGTCACATCCACTTCAATGGTAGGGTTACCTCGGCTATCCAATATTTGGCGAGCATGTATATCTATAATTGCAGTCATCTTTTTACCTTTTGCTAAAAAATCCATATTAATATGAACTTTTCGTTTACTTAATAGTTTACTAATGTAGTCTTGGACACTGAATAATACAGACTCATTAAAGAATAATTAGGTTTTTAACAAGTTCAAAATTGAAATATAGAGATGCGTGATTTTTTAACAGAAGATAAAGTTATGGATGTCAGAAGCGACTTAGAAATTCTCGACAACCTTGCGGATTGGATGGACAGCAAATTTAGAATACCTGGAACTTCTATCCGTTTCGGACTAGATTCCATTATAGGGTTTATTCCCGGCATAGGTGATACGATAGGCCTTGCAGTGTCAGGCTATGTCATAAATATTGCTCATAAATATCAGGCACCACTGTCTCTAAAAGCGCGTATGGTGTGGAATATTTTTATAGACTGGCTTGTTGGTTTAATACCTTTTTTAGGAGATATTTTTGATGTTGGGTTCAAGGCCAACAAAAAAAATGTAGCTTTACTCCGAGAACATCTTGATAAGAAAAACATCATTATTTAAATATCACTTGATTTTAGCCACCCGCCTGCCTTATCGTTGTAAAAAACACTCGAAAAGAGTTATTTACAGGGATGAAGTACAAAAAACGACTATTAGGCTTAGCAAGCGTCGCATTTCTTGGTGTGACTGCTCAACAGCATCTTGACGGCTACCCCCTCTTCGACAGAGAGGACGGGAGTAACGCAGTATGCGACATGAACTTAAATTGTCGATATTTGTCAGACGAAGAAAAAGCCTGGGTTTTTAAAGAATTCCAAGGACTTATAGATGCTGAAAAAATACAAATATACAACAGTTCATATGTCCCGCTTATGTGTGAGGGCGTGAGCTCTGCCCCTAACGGCAATATTTATTTCTCAAGCCTATCTGACGAAGAGTTCAACAACCTTTTGATTAATAGGCAAACCCGCAAGAAATTCACTCATGAGTTAGCCCATGTTTTACAAAGCCAGCAAACAGGTCAGAATCTTGTCTGGAGCGCGGCACATACTTGGTCCATGAACAATTTCAACTACAGTGAAGCCTACGACCTGCCTGACTCCCCGCTGCCCAGCATTGAAGATTATGGACTAGAACAGCAGGCTGATCTTATTGAGCGGACTTTTAACGCTCGGGATATGGTTAGTGTATTGGGAAATATACGCCAAGACAGTTTGACCTTACCTCTTGAGGAAAGGCTTACAAGCGAGTCTTTTACAAACAGGCAACTATCTTATTATTGCCCTGTTTATGAATATGGAAGAACTCCGCTTAGTAATCAGTTTAATTTACCAGCAATTAATATATGCGTCGGCTATACAGAAATTAAAAAAGCAGAAGAAACATCTGAAACACCTTCTCAACAAACAACAAAACAGCCGAAAAACAGCCCTTCTGCAGATAAGCCGAACTGGCCTGCCTGCCTTATAGAATAAAAATAAATAATTACTCCTGGAACAGGGATGAAAAAAAGAAAAGCATTTACTCTCACAGCACTTTTTATGGCTGCTGTAGGATCCATGGAATTAAGCGGTTACGCTTTGCTGGATCAGCCTGATGGCCATAACGTATTATGCAATGTTGATCCATCCTGCAGATACCTTACTGATGGTGAAATTAATACGTTAAAAACAGTTTTTAACGATACCTTGAATTATGACAGTATCAAAATTTTCGAGCGCAGCTGGTTTTTCGGGCTGGATGGGTTAGCCAGAAAAGGATTAAGTCGCATAGGGATAGACGTTGAAAGTTATAGAATATCTAATGCTATTGCCCCGAATGGAAATATTTACCTCAATAATAAGCAGTTGAGAAACGGCGATCTTTCAAATAATTCAAGCTCGTCTGCCTCGCTTGTTCACGAGGCAACACATGTATGGCAACACCAGAGCGGTAATGATGTTTTAAAAGATGCCTTTGAAGCATGGTTACATACTGGTCGCAATTACAAACTAGCTTACAGAGTCGACGTAAATGAAAATATGGATTTTTCAGACTACAAAATAGAGCAACAAGCCAAAATTGTAGAAAACTGGCATAAGAGACGCAGTTCGATAACCGAATTTATGGATAAAAACACGCTACTTTGGGATGAATTGCTTAAATCTTCTGAAAACACAGAGCAGGACAGCCAAACTTACGAGCAGTATTACAACGTACTGGCAGAAAAATGTGCAGATTTTAAAATTTGGGAAACTTTGGTAAGAACGGAATTTGTGCCCGAGGGAGTTCCCGCATGTGAACATCCACAGATACAGATCAGGATTAATGACGGTTTAGGGCTGTAATTATTTAATATCAACAAGTTGCATTGATTTTACTAAATCATCGACCTGTTTAGCTTGGGTAATAAATTCATCCAATTTATCAAAAGGAAGAGCTGACGGGCCGTCGCACTTTGCTTTGTCGGGATCTTCATAAGCTTCAATAAAAATACCGGCTACACCAATTGCCAGCACAGCACGTGTTAAATCGGGAACAAGAGCGCGCCTTCCGCCTGACGCTTCAGAACCCGGCAATCTCATTTGTGATGCATGTACAGTGTCGCAAATTATTGGCGTATCATTGGAGACATCTTTCATAACGCCGAAACCCATTGGATCCACCACCAGATTATCATACCCCAGAGAATGACCACGCTCACATAAAATAACTTGCTCATTGCCACATTCAGCAAATTTATCAACCATGTTGCCGACTTGGTAAGGAGACATATATTGAGGCTTTTTGATGTTGATGACAGCACCTGTTTTTGCCATTGCCTCCACCAGATCAGTCTGACGCGCGAGAAATGCAGGAATTTGTAAAATGTCGACAACTTCGGCTACTGGCTGGCATTGCTCGATTTCATGTACATCCGTAATAACCGGTACGTCATCAAATTCTTCCTTAACCTTGCGGAAGATTTCCAAGCCTTTATCCATTCCGACACCGCGGAAAGAATGAATGGAAGAGCGGTTTGCCTTGTCAAAACTAGCCTTAAATACGTATGGAATACCTAAGCGATCGGTAATTTCCTTATAAACCTCAACCGCTTTTAAAGTAATATCCAAATCTTCAAGGACATTTAAGCCCCCAAAAAGCACAAATGGTTTATCGTTAGCACATTCAAAGTCAGCAATTTTTACGGATTTAGCCATCTTTACACCAACTTACTTTGTTCAATCGCGGCCTTAATGAAAGACACGAATAGCGGATGCGGATCGAAAGGTTTGGATTTCAGTTCAGGATGGTATTGAACACCTATAAACCAAGGATGGTCACGACGCTCACAAATTTCAGGGAGCTTGCCATCAGGTGACAGACCAGAGAAGAAAAAGCCTGCTTCTTCTAACTGGTCTTTATAGTTCACATTAACCTCGTAACGGTGACGGTGGCGTTCACTAATCGAAGTGCTGCCGTAAATTTCAGCAACCTTTGAGCCTTTCTCAAGTGACGCCGGATACGCACCAAGGCGCATTGTTCCTCCCAAATCTTCTGTGGAAGAACGTTTTTCGCTTTTATTCCCCTTGACCCACTCGGTCATAAGGCCGATGAGATGAGTTCCCTCTTCACCGAATTCTGTGGAACTTGCATCCTTAATACCTGCAAGGTTGCGCGCAGCCTCAAGAACAGCCATTTGAAGGCCAAAACATATTCCAAAGTACGGGACTTTCTTTTCACGTGCGAATTGCGCGGCCTTTATCTTACCTTCTGCTCCGCGTTCACCAAAGCCACCAGGCACAAGAATTCCATTTACGCCTTCAAGCTCGCTGACAATCTCATCCGTTGAGTTGTCGAAGATACTGGCTTCAACAAACTTGATATTCACCTTTGCATTATTAGCAATTCCGCCATGCGTCAGTGCCTCATTCAGGGATTTATAACTGTCCGCAAGGTTGGTGTATTTACCGACGACTGCGATTGTTACATCATGTTCAGGTTGGTGGATGCGCTTTGATATATTTTTCCAGGTTGTCAGATCCAATTCTTGCTTACCCTCAAGATCAAAATAATCCAACACTTGGGTGTCCAACCCCTCTTCATGATAGGTTAGAGGCACATCATAGATAGACTTTGCATCCAATGCGGGAATGACTTTTTTCTCATCAATATTGCAGAAAAGGCCAATTTTGCGGATTTCATCTTCTTCTATTTCACGATCAGCACGACATAACAAGATTTTCGGACGAATCCCTGCACTCATGAGTTCTTTAACGGAATGCTGTGTGGGCTTAGTTTTCAATTCACCCGCTGCCGGGATGTAAGGCAATAAAGTCACATGTAAAAACAGGGCCTGACGTGTACCGATTTCATTTCCGAATTGGCGGATAGCCTCAAGAAAAGGAAGGGACTCAATATCCCCAACCGTACCACCAATTTCACAAAGAACAAAATCTGCGCTGCCTTCTTTTTCTGCAATGAAATCTTTAATTTCATTGGTAATATGAGGAATGACCTGAATGGTCGCACCAAGATAATCACCTCTCCGCTCTTTATTCAAAACATTCAAATAGATACGGCCCGTTGTTATGTTGTCACTTTTAGTTGCCGGAACACCTGTAAAGCGTTCATAGTGACCTAAGTCGAGATCAGTTTCCGCCCCGTCATCAGTTACAAACACCTCTCCATGTTGGAAAGGCGACATCGTGCCGGGGTCTACGTTGAGATAAGGATCTAGTTTACACAAACGAACAGTGTATCCGCGCGCTTGAAGCAAAGCACCCAAAGCAGCAGAGCCAAGTCCCTTACCTAATGAAGATACAACACCACCAGTAATAAATATAAAACGTGTACTCATAACTCTCAAATAGACCCTTGGGTCTTCCTACTTATTCAGCTATTGGCGCAGATGGAACTGCCTGTTCACTCTCGACAGGAGCAGACGGGGCACTCTCCTGTGTTGTTTCGTTTTGGTCCGGCGCAATCGGAGATTCAGTACCTGCAGGAACTTTCGGGCCCGCCTCCGGATCAGATGGTTCTGCCATGATTTCAATAGGTGAATCTGTTGTTTCTTCTGCGGAAACTTGCTGCATGATATCTGAATGACGCGTCTGCGACGTCGCCAGATAGGCGAGAGACAGGTTGGTAATAAAGAAAGCGATCGCCAGATATGTCGTTGTCCGTGTCAGTAAATTGGCAGTCGTATGCGCGCCAGCCAGCGAGCCCATGCCGCCGCCACCGCCACCTATACCAAGGCCACCACCTTCAGAGCGCTGAAGCAGCACCAAGCCGATAAGGGCAAAAGTAACAATCAAATGTATAACAAGTAGTACGCTTTCCATTTTTTATCCGTTCTNNTATTCTAATCCGGTTATTTATTTATCTTTTTGTCCGAGNAAAGCCTCNCGGCCTATCTCAAGNAAGGACTCCGCCTTNAGGCTTGCGCCACCAATNAAAAANCCGCCTACATTGGAAACTGCGGCCAATTCTTTNGCNTTCTCAGGTTTTACGGAACCACCGTACAAAATACGCATCTCATCAGCTTTGTCCAGATTTTCATTCAAGATATTCCGAATAAAATCATGCATNGCNNCGACATCCTCTGCCGAGGCCGTTTTGCCTGTNCCAATAGCCCANACNGGTTCATAGGCAATATCAATATCTTGACCGGTAGCACCTGAAGGCAAAGACGTGAGTATCTGGCTTCTTACCACTTCGAATTCTTCACCAGATTCACGCTCTTCCAGAGTTTCGCCAACACAGATTATGACAGCCATTTTTTCTTTTGTGGCCTTTTCAGCTTTTTTAGCAACGTCCTGAGATGTTTCAGCGTGATTCTGACGTCTTTCCGAATGCCCCAGAATAACGCTTTTAGCACCAACATCTTTTAGCATTTCGCAAGATATATCGCCTGTATGCGCTCCATTGTCACTCGCACTGCAATCCTGCCCTGCTAATACGACAATATCTTTATCTATTTGTCTGGAGATTGCATCAATGTATAAAAATGGCGGTGAAATAAGGTATTCGTTACCTTCAGCCAAAGCACTATCAGAATTTAGGGAAGATAAGATTGAGGTTGCAAGTTCCTGGCAGCTTTTCATGCTGCCATTCATTTTCCAGTTGCCTGCAATTAAAAAAGGTCTCATGGAACTCTGGAATAACTTTTTCTGAATGAATTTGCAATGCCTGTTGCATGAAGTTTATGCTTTTTTTATAGTGCCAATCATTAAAACATTACAAAAACAGGACTCTTTATATGTTACGCAGCATGCGCCACGGCGCCCTATCCGGTGTTTTCCTAGTCATTCTTCTCCTTGGAGGCGTCGGTCTTGTCATGATGGACTGGAGCGGTACCGTTACTGGAAGCATTTCCTCAAACGAAGTTGCAAAGGTTGGCGGCACAACGATTACCGGCGTAACTTTCGATCGTATATTGCGGACAAACTTAAGAAGTTTGAACATGTCCACGCAAGATGCTTACGACAATCAGATGATCGAGCGTGTACTGGACAGTGAAATTAACCGCATGGTCCTTGCCATGGAGGCCCATGAGCTTGGTGTTAGCATTCCTGATAAAATTGTCGCAGACGAAATAAGAACAGCTATTCAGCCTTTAACCGCGCAAGGTATGACCAGTGATGAGGCGTTAACACAATTATTGCAAAGTACTGGTATGAGTCATAAAGGATTAGTTCAAACTGTGCGCCGTGATATGAGTGTTGAGCTTCTTTCTAAAAGCCTGAATTCCCTAGGAATAAAAGTACCAGATTCTGTTACACGTGACCTTCTTCAGGTCAAAGACCAAAACAGGACTGTTTCTCTATTGTCATTACCACATGATCGACTGGAGGGTGCAGAACCTGAGCAAGGTGAATTGGAAAGCTTTTACGAAACTATTAAGGCGCGCTACACACCACCGGAAACAAGAGATCTTACTATGATTACACTTTCCACAGAGGAACTTGAAAAAACAGTTGTGGTGAGTGATGAAGATATCCAGAATTACTATAATTCAAATAAAGAACAGTTTGCTGTTCCTGAAACCAGAAAAATTGAACAGGCTATTCTTAAAGATGAGGATACGGCTATGTCCGTTCTTAATGAATTTAAGTCATCTGGCGATATGGAGCAGGCTGTTATAAAAATAACCGGCAATGAAAACGCTTATATAGGATCAGAGAGTTTCGAAGAAAACGGCCTGCTTGATGACATTGCATCAGTTGTCTTCTCACCCCCAGCGGGGGAAATCGTCGGCCCTGTGCAAACAGGACTTGGCTGGCACGTCTTTGAAATTGAAGAAATCTATCCAGAAACCATACGCTCCGTGGATCAGGTATCGGATCGTATACGTAAAGATTTAACGCGTGATGCTTTGAGCACAGAAATTTTAACAACAGCCGAACAACTTGATGATATGCTTGCTGGGGGAGCTTCTGCGTCCGAAATCCAGCAAAGCTTCCCGGTAGAGCTTACTAGGTTTGAAAAAGTAAGCCGCAGCGATCTTATAAATAGTGAAAAACTTCCAGATGCTGATGCAAGCGTTGTTGCAGACGAAGCTTTCCAACTTTATGAGGGCGAAAGCACAATTGTATCCGAGCTTTCAGACGGTACATATTTCACTATGATTGCAAATAATGTCTACGAACCTGAGGCTCCTTCCCTTTCTGATATGAGAGATGACGTGCTTAAGGACTGGCAAACCCAGCAAAAAGCGGCACAAAACTTTTCCGAAGGTCAAAGCCTGGCTGAGGAAATACGCCTTGGCGATAATACATTAGAGCAGGCAGCCGAAACCACAAGCGGCAAAATCAGCCGCTCAACAATTACGCGCACAGACACTCCGCCAGCAGGAATAACGCAACAAGGGTTTCTACAGCTTTTCACAGCAAAGCAAGGTGACACCCTGCTTTTGAGTTCTGAAAACGGGATTGTCATAGCTAAGGTTATGCAGGTTAACTTTCCAGACCCCACCCTTTTGAACGAAGGTGATATCCGAGACCAGGAAAAAATCTTAAGCAACAGTGTTGAACAAGATTTATACTTATCGTACTTAACCCATTTGCGTGAGAAGTACGATGTTGAGGTTAATATGGATTTGATAAACAGCACATACGGTCCGCAAGAAGAAGTTTATTAATAACTTTTCAGCAACGCTGTCTTCTCGCCTGCATCCATTTTATTGGTGGCTGAAAGCTGTATTTCTTCTATTAAGTCTTTAGCACGCACAATCTCGAACCCCCGGGATTGTGCATCGGGTATCCAAGCGGCTAGCGCGTTCAAGGTGACCTCTTTAGGATGGCCTATTGCAACCGCATAACCCTTATCCAAAGCTGCTTTTTCTAGTTTCAAAAGTGCTGAATTTACAAATTCAGGAGTTTCAACATGATCAAGAAAAACATCGCGCGTCAAATTTGCAACTCCTTTTTCGGCAGCAGTGCTTGCGCCGACAGAATTACCAATCGTCTTAGAATCCACGAAGAAAAGATCTTTTTCTTTTAAAACATCCATAAAGGCAGACATACCGAAGTGATCTTGTGTGAAACGGCTTCCCATGTGATTGTTGACACCATCAAATCCGTATAACTTAGAAAGTTCAGTTTCAAAAAGGTTCTTCAGCTCCAGTTCAGTCATCCCCACTCTGGCAGCGTTCGGGCCGGGGTTAACGGTATCGTCCATTGGCTCCATTGGGAAATGAACCATTACTTCATGTTTCTTTTGCTTAGCTCTGTTTATAAAATCCTGTGTATGCTCTCCGTAAGGCAAGAATGCAAGGGTTAGAGGCTCGTTAAAATTGACTGTTGCCTCCGACATTTTATGGTTAATGCCCACATCATCAATAATTATAACAATTTTAGAGGTGCCATATTTTTCTGGCTTTACTTCTATCAGAGGTGAAATTGGAAGCTCTTCTTCAACTATAACAGTATTTTCCTGTTTTACAGGCCCTGCTTGTGTGTCCTTTGAAACAATGGCCTGCTCCTGAATGTAGAAATCTTCGATGCGTGGTTTTTCTTCCTTGTCTAGAGTAATTGGAGGTAATATCAGATCCTGTTTATTAGTTACAAGCTGCACAGGTTCTTGTACTACATCCTGCTTATCCAGAGGTCGTAAAAAAACAAGCTGCAGTACAATCACGGCAACACATATAAATACAGCTAAAATTGAGCGGCGGTGGAAAATCACCGGAGGAAGATGTTTCATCTGATTAAAGAATAGACTGTAAAAGCCGGGCTTGCAATCATTTTAGAAAAACCACATAAAAGCATTTATGAATGAACAAGATTTTGATACCAAGGCATTACTGTCCGGCCTGAGAGAAGGTAACACCCTGAGAGAAGAGCAAATGCGAGAGCTCGTCTCTTACCTCGTGAGCGGAGACGCTTCAGACACATTCATAAGCGCTGTTCTCAGCCTTATAGCTGTGCGGGAAATTACCCCTGAAGAAATAGCCGGTGGTGCCAAAGCATTGCGTGATGTGAGCAAAACCATAAATGCGCCAGATAACGCTGTTGATTGTTGTGGGACAGGTGGCGACGGCCTTCATAGTTACAACATCTCTACGGCAGTAGCTCTCATAACCTCAGCATGTGGTGTTCCAATGGCCAAGCACGGTAATCGCGCCTCCAGTTCCAAATGCGGTGCAGCTGATGTGCTGGAAGAGCTAGGTGTAAACTTGAATGCTCCCGTTAATGTTTTAGAAAAAGCCCTTCAAAACATAGGGTTTGCATTTTTAATGGCGCCAAACCATCACGCGGCCTTGGCTCATGTCGGCAAGGTCAGGAAAGAACTCGGATTTCGTACTTTTTTTAATATTATGGGACCGCTCATTAGTCCGGCACAAGCCAAAAGACAGTTAATCGGTGTTTATTCCAAAGAGTTACTGAAACCCATGGGTGAAGCCCTCAAAAAACTAGGTTCCCAAAAAACATGGCTTGTATGCGGAGAAGACGGACTTGATGAAATCTCTTTGAACGCACCCACTCACTGCCTTAAAATTGACGATACAGAAACCGAAAGCTGCATTCTGAGCAATGAAGACTTTGGTCTTCCGTCAATATCCCTCGAAGATATTCGCGGAGGAGATGCAACCTACAATGCCCAAGCTTTACAAAAACTTCTAAATGGCGCTGATAACGCTTACAGATATATGGCGTTAGCAAACGCTGCTGCTGTTTTAGTAATAGCCGATAAGGCACCTGACCTGAAAAATGGTGTAGCTATGGCAGCACATGCGATTGATAACGGTAGCGCGAAAAATGTTTTAAAAGCCTATATTCAGATTACGGGTGCATAATGAGTATTCTAGACAAAATTTGTGCTGACAAACACATTCATGTTGAAAACAGGAAGAAAGAACTGCCCCTTTCAGAGCTTAAACTAGCTATAGAGCGACCCGATACACCATACGCTTTTGAGACGGCTTTAAAGAAAACTGCAGATGAAGGAAAGCCTGCTTTCATTTGCGAAGTTAAAAAGGCATCCCCCAGTAAAGGAATTATATCCGAAGACTTTGATCCAGTCACTCAGGCGCGTATCTATGAAGACGCCGGAGCGAGTTGCATTTCGGTCCTTACGGACGCACCTTATTTTATGGGCTCAGACGATGATTTCAAAAATGTAAGAAACGCCACCTCTTGTCCCTTAATCCGCAAAGATTTTATGATTGATTTGTATCAGATATATGAGAGTAGATATCTGGGCGCAGATTGTGTTCTTCTTATAATGGCTTCTCTTGATGATCACTTAGCAAGAGATATGATTTCACTTGCTGATGAGCTTGGAATGAGCGCGCTTGTTGAAGTTCATAACAGGGGAGAGCTTGAGAGGGCGCATATCCTATCACCACGCATCATAGGCGTTAACAGTCGCAATCTTAAAACAATGCAGGTTGATGTCGAAGCTACAATATCCATGGCTGCAGAAATTAAAGATGGAATATTCCCTGTAGCTGAAAGCGGTATAAAAACCTCCTCTGACGTGTCTGCATTATACAAGGGTGGATACAAAGGATTCCTGATAGGAGAATCTTTGATGAAATCAAAAAATGCAGCGCAGAGCATTAAAGCCTTAAGTGACATAAGCTTTTAAAGCTACGCTTGACGGCTGACAAGAACTAATGTAGAACAAATAGAGGACATTAAATAAACTAACGCTAGTTTTAAGGGAATATTATGCTCACCAAAAAGCAAAAAGACTTGCTTGTTTTTATTCATGAACGCATGACCAGTGAAGGTGTTGCCCCTTCCTTTGATGAAATGAAAACCGCGCTGGATTTGAAATCTAAATCAGGCGTCCACCGCCTTGTCACGGGGTTAGTAGAGCGCGGATACCTTGAGCGTTTGCCAAATCGTGCGCGGGCATTGGATGTTAAGCGTCTTCCTGATGATATGGTCACAGATAACGCCGCCAATACGAACTCAGAAAACGGAAATCACCTATTCCAGCATGATTCAGGTGGTGTACGACATGTCCCGCTTTACGGAAAGATTGCAGCCGGAACACCTATTGAAGCTATACGTCACGAAGGTGAGTATATTGACGCCCCCCTTAGTATGATGGGTGGCAAGGGAGATTTTTATGCCCTGACTGTTGACGGTGAATCTATGAAAGATGTCGGTATATGTGATGGTGATATGGCCATTATTCGTCGCACAGAAGAAGCGCGTAACGGCGATATTGTTGTAGCTCTTGTTAACGGTGAAGAAGTAACTCTTAAGACTTTAATGAAAAAAGGTGCAAAAGTTGACCTTGTACCCGAAAACAAAGATCACAAAGTCCAGACTTACAATGCGGATCAGGTGCAAATTCAGGGTGTTTTGTCTTCTATAATCAGAATGTACTGACTTTTATTGCCAAGGCCTTTTACTGTCCTTATCTACGGCTTTATTGAGAATCTCTTTTTCATTTTCAAAAGTTATGCTGTGGCTGCCGCCCTCTTTTAGTTGCCAATATCCAACCAAAGTTTTGTCTGGGCACGATTGCTGTCTTAGGCCAAACGGCGCTATGACATAGTCGATTTCGGGGTTCGCACAATCCTCTGTAAGACCGTATTTTTCTTTCAAATAACTGACACGGGAGCCATTGCTCAGTTTAACATTACAGGCAGCCTTATCACAGCAGACAGGTCCTTCACATCCAATTGTGGGAAAAGACCGAACATTAGTATCATTCACATTAAGGTGCTCCATCCATTGGTTTCGAGTGAAACGTTCTTTTACTTTACTAGATACAAGCAAAGTATTTCCATCATGAACGCCAATAAGTTTGCCTGTAGGTGATACCAGAATCTGAGACCCCTGATGAGAGATGACAAGCAAAGCAGAAAAAACGAATAGAGGGATAGAAACAAGCCTTAGATACCCCCTTAAAGCAAATAGCAGAAATAATGAAGTTATAAAGATCAAGAAGGCGGAAAAAGGCATCTGGCTCATACTGTAAGTAGCATCAGGCAATGATGCTACTTTATTTGCAATATCAATAATAAGCTCTGTTCCCCAAGACATTGGCGCCAAAGCCAGCCATTCCAGTTTAAGCGGAGCGAGAAGAAACGTTAAAACTGCAGCCGGCATCACCACAAAAGATAATATTGGCATGGCAAGAACATTTGCTATTAATCCATATTTAGCCAGAGCGTTGAAATGATATAAAGCGAAAGGAGCCGTTGCGATTGTAGCAATAATCGTTGTTGCGCAGACACCACCGAAATACAGCATGGCTTTTCTAATAAAGCCAGCATGGCTATACCATCTTGTAATTTTCGGCCTCAGAGCTTCGTAAAATAGAACCAAAGCCAAAACAGCAGAAAAAGACATCTGGAAACTTACTGAAGTCAGGTTTTCAGGCTTCCATATCAATAGCACGAGGGCGGCAAAAGACACCAGTCGTAGCGATACCGGCGAACGATCTGCCATAATGGCAAGAA
>NZVS01000075.1 GCA_002701555.1 Alphaproteobacteria bacterium
ACGATGAGAGCGGCCGAGAAGGGCGGAAGACAAATTATCAAGCGACCACTCAGGATTTTTCGTACAAGGTCCTGATGAAAATTTCGGGTTATTAGGTTTTGTTGTTGGTTTTGTCATTTCGGTTACCTCACTTCTTATTGCCCTGCACAAACTAGGAGCTTATAGGATCATTTATAAAAAGTGTAGTGGGAAGACTGTTTTTATCAAGAAATGCAGTGTATGTTTTTAAGAAGGAGCAAAATTGAATATGCCATGACCAAATTAAGTGTAAATTTAAACAAGATCGCCCTGCTTCGTAACCAGCGCGATGTCGGCTACCCGGATCTCTATAAACATGCAATGCTGATACTTAAAAGCGGGGCAGATGGGCTTACCGTACACCCACGCCCTGATGAACGCCATATCCGGAAAGATGACATCCCGCTTATTGAAAAGGCGATCTCCGATTTTGGTCGTCAAGGGATTGAGTTTAATATTGAAGGTTACCCCTCAGAAGATTTTATCGAGCTTGTGAAAGCGTCACGATGTGATCAGGTGACACTTGTGCCGGATGCGCCAGATGCCAAGACATCTGATGATGGGTGGGATATAGAAAAGCATGGAGATATGCTCAAAAAAGTTATTGCTGATTTACAAAATTCAGGCAAACGCGTATCGCTATTTGTTAATCCTGATGAGACTTCCGTGCGCGATGCAAAGAAAGTCGGCGCTAACAGGATAGAGTTCTTCACAGGGCCTTTTGCGAAGGCCTATGATATCAGGGCTAATTCTGAAACCAGGCGAGTATATGAAATTTGCGGGGGGGTTGCTTCCGAAGTCGGGATCGAGGTAAATGCCGGCCATGATTTATGCCTGAAAAATCTGGAAGCCTTTTTGGATACTGTTGAAAACTGCCTAGAGGTTTCAATAGGACACGCCATTACTGATGATGCCCTTCAATACGGTTGGAAAGGCGCTGTTGAACGTTATCAAGAAATCTGTAAAAAACCTAAAATCGCTTTGTGCTGAAAATGACCTTCTTTCTGACCCTAGTTGCTAAAAAAGAGCTGAATAAAACTCATCTGGATACAGTTTGCGGCATTTTAAACCGCTCCTTTTCTTCGGCAGAATTTAACTGGTTGCATGAAGGCAAGGCCGCAGAAATACAATTGCCCGAATGTATTAACGATAAAATTTTTGAAAATATCGTCTCCACAATTGATAAAGATCGTATAGACGCATTTCTGACCCCGTCTGAGAACCGCCGCAAAAAACTTTTGATTGCCGATATGGATTCGACAATTGTGACATCCGAAACTCTCGATGATATCGCAGGAGAGCTTGGAATTGGGGACATTGTGTCAAAAATCACGGCTCGTGCAATGCGGGGTGAGCTCGATTTCAAAGCCGCCCTGACGGAGCGTGTTGCTTTGCTTGCCGGTAAAAGTACTGACGTGCTTGAAACCATACGCAACAAAACCGAACTCACAGGCGGCGCGCTTTCCTTTGTTAAAACCATGAAGAAAAATGGGGCGATTTGCGTTTTAATATCGGGCGGATTTACCTATTTCACAGAACATGTGGCCGATCTTTGCGGTTTTAATTACCATCACGGCAATATATTATCTACCCAAAACAATCGCATAACGGGACATGTAGAAGAGCCAATTCTGGACAAGTCCGCGAAACTTTCTTTTATGCAAGAATACGTGCTCGATCATAAGCTGAACATGTCAGATGTGCTGGCTATCGGGGACGGGGCGAATGATTACGATATTATCTCCAAAGCAGGCTTAGGTATTGGATTTCATCCTAAAGACACATTAAAGAAAGCCAGTCGAAACCATATAAGGCATGGCGACCTGACAGCCGCATTATATGCGCAAGGTTACACCGAAACAGAGATCATACAAAAATAAGAGGTCTGACATATGAGTGATAAGAGCCAATTCAAGCTAAGTGATTCCGAACTTGATGAGATGATATTCAAATATTGTACGGATTTTACCGAAGGTGCGCGCAAAGGTAGATATGATCCAATCACAGGCCGCGACCGCGAAATTGACGAGGTTATTCTTATCCTTCTTCAAAAGGGGCGAAAAAATGTAATGCTCCAAGCTCCTGCCGGTGTGGGTAAAACCGCCCTTTGTGTCGGTCTGGCGCAGAAAATTGTTGCAAATGATGTTCCTGATTTTCTGAAAGATGCCCGTGTTCTTGAACTTGATCTGGCTTCAATGGCGGCAGGAACCAGCAAGATTTCCGAGTTTCAGGGGCGCATTGTGCCCATGCTAAAAGGTATTGGAGAGCGCTACTACAGCCCCGACTATCCAAAAACAATTTTGTTTATTGACGAGATTCACCAGATAATGCCCACATGTGAAGGCAGCTCCTATGCCGGATTGTCCGAAGTCATGAAACCATATCTGACAGCAGGAATATTAAGCGTTATCGGCGCAACAACAAAGGATGAATTCCGGATTTATATTGAACCTGATCCGGCAATGGACAGACGTTTTCAGAAAGTTGATCTGAGTATTCCTGATGATGAGAGCACTTTTAAAATTTTGCAAAATCTACGGGCGCGCTATACGGCGCATCACAAAATCGAGGTCTCCGACCTTGCTTTGCGTGTCCTTGTTGACCTTACCTCCCGTCATATCCGTAAACGTCATCAGCCGGATAAATCCATTATAACGATGGATGCTGCAATGGCCTGGCAGGTTATGCATGGTGGCAAGGATAGTGAATTGTCGCTCGACAATATTTACAAAATGGTTGCCCGCGAAACTAACCTTCATCCCGAAGCAATCGCACTTTCTGATAAAGAACTGCGCGATTTTGAAGACACCTTAAAAACTTAGAAATTATTTTTCGAGATAAAATTCTATAGTGGACACGATACGTATAGTTTTCTCAAATTGGACTTGTTCCAGCATGCCTTGCACAGGGTCGCGCGCCTCAATCTGCATAACACCCTGATTAGCACTTCTTATCATTCCGACTTTTGCGCCTGAATCTTTGGCAAATTGCTGCGCTGACATGCGCGCGTTTTCTGTTGCCTCGGCAATCATTTCAGGCTTGATATCATTGACTTTCGTATAAAGATATTGAGGCGGCTGACTGCTATAGCTATCACCTTGGCCAAGGATGACACCCTTTTTTAGAAGATCGCCGACATTTGCCGATGCTTCCCTCATTTGTTCGGGCTTTTCAGTACGAACGGTGAAGCTTTGCGATATAATAAAACGGTTTTGTTCGGATGGCTGGCTTCGATAAGCATTGGCCTGTGTATCGGTTACCTGCAAGTTCTGCAGCTTAATATCATTTTCTGCAAAACCATATTTCTTGAAAAAGTTGGAGATGGTGATTTTATCATTATCAAGTTTGTTCTGTACTGTTTCTAACGAATTGCCTGTTGCTGTCGACGCCAAAGACCAGACTGCCAGATTGGCTTCAACGTCGCGCGTTGCAAGACCTTTGACAGTCACATAGCGATCATAATTTCTGAAATGGGTAAGTCCTGACTTAACCGCAAACCCGGTAATCACAAGGCCTATCGAGAGTATAAGGCTGATGATTACGAAATAATTTAAAACATCTTTGTTGCAGTAATTTTGAGATTTATCCATTTTTCAAATCCTCGTATTCTTTTTCATCCAAATAGCGCCATTCCCCCGGCTTTAAAGAGCCAAGCTCAAGAAAACTCACTTTTTCACGATGAAGTTTAACCACCTCATTATCCAGATGTTCAAACATACGTTTAATCTGGTGATAGCGCCCCTCTGTTAGAATTAGACGGCACAAGTTATCTGAAAGTTTCTCAAATTCCACTGGCTTAAGAGGTTTGTCTTCGCCTGACAGCAACATGTTACCAGATGTAAACATGTCTTCCTCCTTACCTGAAAGGCGATCACGCACCTGAACCAGATAAATCTTGCGTGCATGGCTTTTCGGGTGTGTCAGGCGGTGCAGCAATTCACCATCATCTGTAAAGACAAGAAGACCGGTACTGTCCATATCCAGCCTGCCCGCAATTGAAATTTTGGGACTGCGCATGCGGAAACGATAGGGCAAGAAGTCAAAAACACTCGGTCCGTCCTTGTCCGTATGCGATGACACATAATGTTCGGGCTTATTCATTATAAGGGTAATCGGGCTTATCGGGTCTAGTGGCTCACCATCATATAATACCTCACTATCGCGAAGTTGACTGGGGCCGATTTTCGAAGATGGATCACGCATTTCCTCACCATTCACTTCGAACGCACCCATCTTTATAACAGTCTGCATCTCGCGCCTTGTGCCATAGCCAAGATTGGAAAGCAATTTATCAAGCCTTACAGCGCCTTTTTCATGCTTCATTGTTTTACCCCCTTAAAAACTTTAAAGCCTTGTTTTGTCGTAATTATATCAAAGGAAATGCCTGCATGCTTCAAAACCGCTTCATAGGGAAGATGTATATTTGCAACAACATAAATTACACCTCGTTTTTTCAGGGATTTTGCTGCGCTTTCTATAATAGATTTTCCAAGCGATATATCGGTTTTTTTACCTGCATGGAAAGGTGGATTTAAAAGTATGGTGTCAAAAAAATCTGTTTCCGGCGCTTGTGTTAGATCATACCACTTAACCTCAAAATCAACATTTTGGTTTTTCTCGAGCAAGTTTTTTTCGCAGCATTTTACGGCACGGTAATCATTATCATAGGCATATATTTTATTTATATTATGCTGGGTTTTAGCCGCTACCCCACAAGAGATGTAGCCATATCCACATCCGAAATCTGCAATATTACCTGTCATTTCTTCCTCAATATTTTGCAGCAAAAGTGATGAACCTCTATCTATCTTGTCATGACCAAACAATCCTGCTTGCGACCAATATCCAAAATCGTTTTTATAAACTTGATTTCGCTGTGGAATGACTTCGCATCCATTCCGCGCCATAACCACACGGCAATGATTTTTGGAAAGCTCTTCTTCTATAACTCCTCCTAGGTCTCTAATAATCTTTGATATTCTTTTGCCACCTGCAAGGTTATGGGCGACGGCTATCAATACGCCATTGTTTGTTAGTGAAGATAAAGCCTCATTAATAACGTAGGATGCTTGTTCGTGATTTTTCTCTGGAAAAACGACTGCCAAATTTACAGCTTCGATTTTTTGGGTTTCCTGAAAAGTATTATAGCTGGAGTCTTCCCATTTCTGGTTAGCTGAGAAATCATAAACATAAATACTGGTTTTTTCTTGCGGAAAATATTCAGCTAATGACAGGCTAAAAGGTGCAGCATAAAGCGTGGATTTATCGTATGAAATATCATTTAAATCAAGAAAATGTGAAAGTGCTTTTACTGTTTCCATTTACAAGGCTTCGTTATCTTTTTCGCCAGTGCGGATACGAATGGCGCGTTCTATTTCATAAACAAAAATTTTACCATCACCAATGCGCCCTGTCTCTGCTGCCTTTTGCACAACGTCCAAGACAGTATCTAGCTTTTCATCTTCTACAACTATTTCAATTTTAACCTTGGGCAAAAAACTGACAGTATATTCCTTACCGCGATATTCTTCCGTTTTGCCTTTTTGCCTGCCAAAACCTTTCACATCTGTAACAGTAAGCCCTTCAATGCCCTGCTTCGTCAGTTCATCGCGCACATCGTCAAGTTTAAAAGGCTTGATAATGGCCATAATCATTTTCATCGCTGGTATTCCTTTGTTGTAAAATTCTTCATAAACTTTATATAGGTATCTTATACCTCTCTTAAAGGGCTAAGAAAATGGCAGTATTTGAAAAAAGAGATATTTTCGACATTATTATTGTTGGCGGCGGGCTGGCAGGACTGTCTCTTGCCAATCTTCTTGCTGCACAAAATTTTTCAACAGCATGTGTAGATATAAGCGATCCTAAACTCGCTATGACTACCGGCTTCGACGGTCGAACAACAGCTATATCCTGGGCTTCACGCAAAGTTCTTGACGCCGCAAATATATGGAATGATTTAATACCGCACGCCAATCCTATTGATGAGATCCAGATTATGGACGGTGACAGCCCAACTCTTTTGACTTTTGATAAGGAAGAGGTTGATAACCGAAATTTCGGCTGGATCATTGAAAACCATCTAATACGTAAAGCCTTATATACTCAGGCTAGAAAAACTGAAAACCTTACATTATTTGCGCCAGAATCCGTACAGGACTTCAGTATCGGTAAGCAACATGCAAAAGCCATTCTCAAAAACGGGCGCGTACTTCAAGCACCTTTGATTATTGGAGCAGATGGGCGTAACTCATTCACACGTGAATGGATGGGTATATCTACACGAGGCTGGTCATATAAGCAGCAGGCTATTGTTTGTAATGTTGTGCATGAAAATCCACATAACAACATCGCCATTGAGAACTTTCGTGAACAAGGACCTTTCGCAGTATTACCCATGACAAATGACGAACAAGGGCGCAATCGCTCCTCCGTTGTATGGACAGAACATGCAGTTAATAAAAACAGCTCCGCATTAAATTACGATGATACCGTATTTAATGCTGCGCTTAATGCGCGCTTCCCGGATTTTTACGGTGAGGTGGAATTGACAGGGCAACGCTTTTCTTTTCCACTAGGTTTAAAGCATGCTCATAACTATATTGCGCCCCGCATGGCATTGGTCGCAGAGGCGGCCCACGCAATGCACCCGATTGCGGGACAGGGCTTAAACATGGGCTTTCGCGATATCGCCAAGCTTGCTGATTTGTTAATTGCTGCACGCGAAGATGGTGTGGATCTTGGCAGTAACGCATTGCTGCACTCTTATCAATCTGCACGCCGTATGGATAATATGGGAATGATGGCCGCTACTGACGGGTTAAATAAGCTTTTTGGATCGCGTTTACCCGGAATAGGAATGGCACGTCTTTTGGGTGTGCGGGCAGTATCCGGATTTGCCCCCGCCAAACAATTTTTTATGAAACAGGCCATGGGCGCGGCAGGTGTCTTGCCTCAACTTCTGAAAGACGCGTCTTAAAATCTTTTAATTTACGCAAATGCTGTATCGTCAGGACCACCGGGTCTTGGTGTTTGAGGCCCTTGTTGCCCAGGCATATTTTGCGCCATTGCGGCTGGTGCCTGCTGTCCGGATTGGGGCTGCGTAGGCTCTGTCCCTTGTGACGGTGCGGGCGGCGGACCTACACGTTCAACGCTTGTTTCCGCGTCAACAGTTGAGGTGATCCTCTCGCCAAAATTGACAGGGATATCAGAAGATTCATACATTGATCCGTTACCAACCCGATTGGCTTTCCCAATAGCATAGACCCCGCTGTTCAAAACTGTTTCAAAGCGCGTTATCATCGAAACATCGCCATCGGCCTCCAGATTGGCTAACGCAGTTCCACTATGGTGCGTCATATCGCTAAATACACCTGTTAGCAAACTTCCTATACCGGGCAAAATATTTTGCAGGCTCTCAAACATACCTCCGCCCATATTGCCTAAATCAAAACCACCAAAAATCTGGCTCAGGTCAAAATTACCGCCGAACAAACCTGCAAAACCTCCATCCTGTCCAGGGTCAGAATCAGGAACATCATTTGAAGTATCAACATCAGAGAAACCAGGATCCTCCGATTCAGCTTCGGTTTCTGCAGTTTCATCATTTACACCCGCTTCGGCATTGCTCGCAGCTGCTGCAGCGCCAGCGCCCGCAGTAGCCGTTTCCGCCGCATTATTTTCTTGCGCTGCTGGTTTGGGCCTGGAAGCCACTCTTGCCGGAGCAGGTTCACCAGCTATTCTTTGAACTCTATCAATAAAGTCAGGTGTTCCCATTCCTCTGGCCCAAGCACGCGGGTTTCTTTCCATACTATCAAGTACGCGCCCTATCTGGGCATCATCAAAATCCATATTTGAAAGTCGTGTCAAATTATTGTCCAACATATCAAACCTATTTCGTGCGTGACTTCCGATAATATCTAAAGAACCACTATCAGCTAGAATTTTATCATTTATTCTATCAATTTGTGCGGAATGACGCGGGAACTTGTCTTGCAAATTTTCAGTAATACCTTTGCCTTGTCTATCGACTAGGGTCATACCCATAGCAGACACCTTGACATCTCCGGTAACTAGAGCTCGCCCGACACCCTCATTTCCTAATGCGCTGCCAGCGGTATTAATAGGTCCCCTTGCTTCTGCTAAAATTCCCATGTCTAAATCTCCTCTTCATCCTCTTGTCTTGGCTGAAGCCCGCTTAAATGCTCCAGATCATTATTTCTTAACTTGGTCATGGCCTTTTTCAGGGCCTCTTGTGTCTTTGGGGAAAGCGCGTCCCACCCCTCATCAACCATAAGATGCACCTCGTCCATCGCGGCTTGTGCATCCTTATCACCTTGCGATGCCATCATTGAGATAAGTGTCGTGACTATTTCAGCACTTTTCTGCTCGGTCTCATCATGTGGTATCGGTTTATTCATATTTCTGTTTCTTATCTATTAATCACTTAATGTGAAATGTCTTACAACCAAGGGCACCACAAAGGGGAAGCCCGCCTTGCCGTCATCACTTACCTTGATAAGACTGGCCAGCTTGGCATGTTGCAACTGTGTATGTATGGGATCCCATATCCGCATACCCAAACCCAAAATTTTGGCTTTCACAGTCACAAAATACATTTGCGACAAATCAACATCATATTCTGCCCACCAGATTTGCTGGGGCAAAGGTTTGCTGTGAAATACGGTTGCTATATTACCATCATTGACCAGTAATTCCGTCTTCATGGTCGTGTAAAGCGACGGTAAAACAGGCGTGTCGGGCGGCATTTTCTGAAATTTTTTAATGCCTTTAACGCCTTTTTCAATGGCGTTTTCCGGTAATTGATTAACTTGTGCTGTGTCTGCCACTTTTAAATTCCTTTACGTCTTCCCATATTATACGGGAAAAGGTTAATTTCGTGCAAATTTGTTCTGATTTTTCAAATATTTCAAATGTAACCGACACCTTATCTGTCACGCATATCCTCGATATTACGCGCGGGCCCGTAAACGTATAATGCTGGCGGATCAGCTATAATTGCCGGGATACTCGGATTAAACCTTTCTATTCGCTCCTGCTCTTCGATCGGGAATAAATAATTCCGGTTACTCAGGCCGCGCCTTAAGCGAAAAGTATCAAGCAAGACTTCCTGATTAGGCCCACGTTTGAACGTGCAAATACCCTCTTCTGGAATATTCTGGCCGAATGTGTCTTCCGTCACATACTCAACATAGACTTGTGCACCGCGCTCGCGCAAATCCACAAATTCCAGGCGTTCGGGATATTGTGTATGCAGCTCTATGTAGGTGCGGCAAATACCGAATAAAACTGACCCGTTATAAACGATTGGCTGTACCCCCCACCAATAAAAAAGAAGACCAAATACCAATACAAGCCCTGCTGTCCATTTTTTCCAGCTGCGCTTCTTTTTGGTTTTTACGCCCTTTTTAAATTGTTGTGAAAGCTTTGCCATTACGGAATCAAACCTGCTTTTTAAGAATCGCTGTCTTGCAGTTTCACCTTAGCAAGATCTGGCGCTTTCGGGCTTTTCGGCTGGTTATCATCAGGAGAGGATGTTTTGAGAGCCGCTGTGACAAGTTCTTCTACGATTTCTTCAATAACCGCGCTTGTTGCTGCGTTTCGTTCTTCACCCTGACGCGCCTCTGATTTAGTCAGTACACGCCTCTTGATTTCAGAACGTGCCGAACCCCCAGGGAAATATGTGGCCAGAATACGGCGAGCACGCTGCGCACCAATTTTGGAATAAAGCCTGCTACGAATAGCAACATCCTCAGACGAAGTTGATAATGCCCAAAGCTCAATGGGCCCCAGCGTGTTAATCAAATGCTGTTCATAACGCCCCTCTGTCGTTCCAAGTATGAACAAAGCAGGCGCTCCACCTGAACGCGGTCCGGTAAGGCGATACCTGACCACATTACGGGCTGTATCTGAAAGCCCGAATCTTTTCTTTACATTATCAACGGCGTTTTCTGAAACGGCTGTACCAAGCACCCAAACACCTGTTGCCAAATCGACCATGTCATCATCAAAATCGTCAAGAAGCTGTGAGGCCAGAACAATTTGCACACCGCGTTTACGTCCCTCACGCACATCACGGACAACCTGTCCACGCACAGAAGAGGATGAGCTTGTCCTGTGGAATTCGTCGTAACACAGGCGCTTTGGTGTTTCTGACAGTTCCTGAATTCGCAATTCGTGATATTCACGGTATTTTTCCGGGATTGAACTCAATACATCGGGGCCGACCCACCAGCTGCGCACCAGCGCATGACGGGCCAACATATACATGATTGATGTTTGACGGTCTGCAGTGTCATCTCCTTGAGGACAGACATCCATCAAATCAAGCGCACATACACGCGCATCAGATATTTCAAATCGCGTGACCGATGATAATATAGGATACTCCCGGATTGCGGAGGTAATCATACGTTCAAAAGCGTTTATCACGCTTTCTGCAGATGTGCCGATAGAAGTTTCCTGCATTAATGTCCTGATTTGTGGACGGCGTGCGGCAGTGATTGCATCTGCGAGCGTGGGCACAGCATGGCGTTGAGCCAGAGATGCTTCATGATAAAGACCTAGGTCAAAAAACTTGTCTACGACATCCCACCAATACGGGTCTGTCGGAAGGTGGACATTATGTTTGCGCAACGCTTCATCAACCGTGCTGTCGATCCGCGGCAGATAAGGTCTTGCCTCAGCATTGGCCTCAGCATCATTCCTCCAGCGGAACATTTCATCCACCACAAAGCCTGCAAGCTGTGTAATCCCGTCATAGGCCTTGTCATTACCCGGCGGTGTACATAGCAAGGTTAAAAGCTCGACCAGATAACTGCGCTCATCTGTTAAAGGAAAACGGCAGCCTAGTTGCGTATCAAAAGGATTAATTGCGTAATCCTGACTCATTTGGAGTCGGTAATATGCAGCTTCATGCGCGCGCGAAGGTGGTAAAGCATCCTTAACCATTGAAATAAGGCCGGATGATGATGGTCCGATATCAATAATAGCTACATAAGGCAACTTTTCTAAACCGGGTGATAAAACAGTACCAAGGTTAAGTGTGTTCATCAGAACCGACTTACCGGCACCTGGCTGTGCGAAAATAAGATCAAACCATGTTGTTGTTAGATTTGTACCTGTCTGGTAAGGCCAAACCTTTCCATCGGGCGTCCTCAACAACACCGACCCATCCTCAAAAGGGCTTGATGGACGTTGCCATGGTAGAAGTTTCATAACTTCATACATTGGCGCAATGGCTGTAGGTGCGGTTCCAGCACAATGTATTCCCATCGCAGAAGACATTACGCAATCCAAAGGATCTCCAGAAACTTCACTGACCTGACAATATCCCCAGCTTTCAACGGCCTGGACAAGTGTAGACAGCCTATCTCTTAAGAGCTGACGCTCTCCGCGGTTGGCCCATGTAGCCAATGATATACGAAGGCGCACAACAGGTTCGGAACGTGACATGCCTTGCAAACCCTCAAGGGCGTATTTTATTTGCTTGTTTATACTGTTGGTAACACCGAAAATCGTTGCAAGGAAAGACCTGAATTGCATGGCTTGTGCCCCACCACCTTCAATCATAAAAGATATACGATAAGGAACACCCGCCTCGAATAACCTGTTTAAAAGCTGTGGGAAAGCTGTGGGATCCATGGGGGCAAGGGTTACGTCTGCGCCAGCCCATAAAAGATCACCAATCTGGACAACTGTTTCATCCATAATTCTGGCCTCAGCCACAGAAAGCTGCTCCCGTAATGGCGGCCAGAAGATATCGGACATATCTGTATTGCTGGTTGGTGCGCGCGGCGGAATAGGGTCGCCCGGAAGACAGGCGCGCCAGTTATTATTTGCACGGCTTGGATATAAGTTATTTTTTATGGCCGTAATGGCTTCATGCACTTCTAATACTTTTGTTGAAACACTCACCTCATCAAGAGCTGAACGGACTGCGGCAACATAACTTTTATGGCGTGTGCGCAAAGCATCAAGACCTGCTAGAGGATCTTGTGCTTTTGGGGCATTAGCCCATTTTTTGCCCTTTTTGGAATCTTTCTTTATCCGGTCAAGCTCGGCCTTTGATAAAGAAGAGGGGCGCGTCCATAAAACAAAATAACATTCTTCATAAGACAGAAATTTTTGTAAGTGACGCTTACGCTCATCAAACAAATCATCTGCCTCAAGACCTATATTATTAGCCGTGGCCTTGGACGGTGAAACCAGCCTGTTCAGTTCCTGCCCTATCCGATTCGGGTCGCGTACAAAATAGACCTGCATTGCATGGCCTTGCCGATCGAAGCGTGCACCGATTTTGAGGGTGGCTGATTGGACAATATGATTATATTCATCATCACCAATAATCTGGCGGCTTCCGTCAATGCGCATATAAGTAACAAGAGAGCCGTCTTGTGCCGCCAGCGTATATTGATCATCAGCCGTTTCAATCGTAATGAATGATTCTATTGCCTGCTTTACGGCAAACTGGAAAGGTCTGAGAAGTGTTTCGAAAAATTTCATGTATGCGATACCAACTATTCTCTAATAACTATAACGCCATAGCGCACTTAAGAACAGGGGACAAAAGTGAAAAATATGAATTTAGGCGGTTTTTTTGAATGCGTCTTTATACATCTCAAGCCAGTTATTGGGAACCTTGCCACCAAAAGGGCCGGCTTTAGAACGCCAATAGGCCAGAATTTGGGGGAACTGGTTAAATTCAAGATCTTGTTCTTTGATGATTCTACGGTCCAACGGGAAAAGACGAACACCGTCCAGTTTTTTACGGCGCTCAGCATAATGCCGCGGACCTATATAATCTTTAAACACTTGCGCCAACACATAAGGGTCATCTGTACCTATGCGGTTTCTGACATCATCGCGACGGGTCATCAGCATATCGAGTATTGCGCGTGACGTTTCCGACATTGGTCCTTGTGAAATACGCGCCACATAAAGTGCACGGGCGATATTATGAAGGTCGGTCTGTTCAATTTCAGGCAACCAGATAAGAACACCTGAGCGCATTTCGGCCACTTTATCCAGGTAGAAACATTGGTGGCAGAATATACAGGCTGTAATCAAATTATCTTCGGTGATCCGTGCCGTTTCATCGACAACCTTAACTTCCTGATATTTACCGGATTCAAAGCCACAGCATTGGCATATGTTTTTGTCACGGTCAAAAATCTTCTGTTTCGCCGCAGCTGCTGCATCGGCGGGCATATCCTTAAAAGGAGAGGCATTGCCCTTGCGGGCAATGCCTAAAAATACAGGTAATTTTTTCATACCACTCTTATTAGAACGATAGTGAGTTCAACTCAGCTTGAGATACTGCTGATCCCTGACCGATTGTGTTCAGGACTGACTCCGTTACGATTGGAAGTGCGAATAATGCACCACCGGCCGCCAAACGGATAGAACCGTCTTTAAGAGGTGTTTGTGTTGGGTTTTCAACGTGATCCTTGATTTTCATTACACCAAGAACAGCCAGAAGAAGACCGAACATGTATGACAACGCAGAAAGTAGTGTCGGAAGCTCTGAAATAGAGTTCGTGATGTTTTCCGCAATGTTACTGATGTTATTCGCCTGTGCAACGCCGGATGTCAGGATGACAACCATCGCCATTGCTGTGGCTTTTGTGTATGATATTTTGATCTTTGCTAACATAGATTTCCTCCTTAAAGTTATACAAATGATACTACAGATAAACCAAATGTGCTTTGCATAGCGTTCATCACGCTACCGATATTCACAGCAAACGCACCGCCCACAATATGGGTAATGGCTGCCATGAGAGACGCTTGTTGGTTGCCTTCGGCAACATCTCGCAGAATAAATATACCACGAATAAAGGCGATTACGCCAACTAATATCATGAAACCGACAACCGAGCCGATAACCGCCAATATATGCGAGTCGATATTGGCATCCCCTGTACTCATCGACAGGAAGCTCATTGTAGCGATGTAATTTGGACCACCGCCNAAAAGACCNNCANCNCCNAAGAAGTTTGCATTAAAGAATGTTCCGCCCACNGCCCCGATAATTGAGTCGATCGCAAACAGGCAACCNGCTACAAAAAATGTAAACATAGTGCCAATTCCGCCTGGGCCNCGNGGGCCGTCNTGTGANGATTTCAGCATACGNCCGATCCCGATCATNACNAGGATAATNCCTGCNATATANCTGAAGCCGGAAAGAAGNCGNANCANNGGCTTGAAAATATCCATGACAAGGAAAAACATCATNGCATCAAGNCCNCCNCCGGATGGNGANCCNGTTGCAATNTTCGCNTTGTCAAANCCGCCACCNGNGCCGCCNCCNGTNACNAGGCTNANNGCNCCTTCNGTCATNATTGGCANGGCAAGNAACATTCCGCCTGCNGCAAATCTTTTAATNGGNTCCCAGATAGGAACNGATCTNGGGTCTTCNACATGTTCNCGGGTNTTNATAATNCCCATNACAACAAGGAANAGACCGAATAAATAACTNAACGCNNCCAGNAATATCGGAANCATTGANGATCCGCGNANNGCNTTACAAATGACATCCCCTATACTGTGTAAAGGCCCGGCACCGGCAACAAAACCGGAGGTACAGGCATTTAATTCAGGACAGAAAGGTATACCGAAAATGGTTAGACACGGCATTGTGAACGCGTGTGCGGGCATGGAAAAGAGAAAGACACTCAGGAAAGTAATCGGCGCAAACAGCTTCACGGCCACTGATTTGGCCTGAAAACTCTTTACGAGATTTGATCCTGCTTTAGATAAAATCATATCCACCCTTTAATTATGGCTA
>NZVS01000076.1 GCA_002701555.1 Alphaproteobacteria bacterium
TAACAATTAATTTAAAAATATTTTATTTAATAACGTCAGCTTCGATATTAATTAACTTAGCAATTTTTTTAAGTGTTTTTGCATTTAAAATTTCTCAAAAATATTATGCTTCAGTGTTTTGTTTAGTTTATTTGCAAATTGTATGGTCTTCATTGATAGGTATTATTTTTTTTGATGAATACTTAAATAGTATTGCATCTTTTGGTGCTTTTTTAATTATACTAAGTGGAATATTTTCAATACCTGCACAAAGAAAACAATTAAGTGAATAAGAATTTATTGGCAATCATATTAAAAGTTCTATCTATTATTTGTTTTGCATTAATGACTATTTTTGTAAAAATCTTTCTGATAACGGAACGATGGTAAATGTGACACTTTGTTTCTCGGCTGGTCAGGCTTTACTTGCCGCAAAGGCCGGAGCGGCGTTTATTTCTCCTTTTGTCGGGCGTCTGGATGATATTTGTCTGGACGGGTTGGACCTGATTGCCGATATCTGCACGATTTATAACAATTATGAATTCAAGACCGAGGTTCTTGTGGCTTCCGTTCGAAACCCTGTTCACATCATAGAAAGTGCCAAGATGGGTGCCGATGTTGCAACCTGCCCGCCAAATGTTATTCGTCAGCTTTACAAACATCCTTTAACAGATAAAGGCTTGGCCGCCTTTGTTGAGGACTGGAAAAACACAGGACAAAGCATCCTTTAAGTTTTAAATTACTGGACAGATATGAGCCTCTCTTTTATGGTTTATCCATAATAATAAAAAGAGAGGTTTCATTAATACCCATGAAAAACTGGACACGAAAAAACTGGTTTCGTGACATTTCGTTGTCACAATTCAAATCCCTGACTGAGAATTTTCAGGCACGCGCCGAGGCAAAATACGGCCAGGGCACACATTTGTTTATTCGTTTGATGGACGGTCATTTTACTGTTGGCGATGGCACTGCTTCAGGAACAAGACATTCTGTTGCACGCAATGATGAAAACACATTCAAGTCCACAAATTCACTAAGCTCCATAACGGCTGAGGACTGGGATAAGGCCGTCAGCGCTGATGTTGTCGTTAAGCCTGTCAATGGCCGCAAAAAAGATATCAGCCATATAGTGGTCGACGGCAAAACTGCCAAATTTCATTTGCGGTAATGCTTAGGTTCTGGAAATACATACTCTTTCTACCTATAATTTTCGTCATTTCGATTTTAGGTCTTTTTACCTATAATCTTATATCTCAAAATTTGTTACAGGCTTTCAGCGCCTCTCTTCTTACATCAATTGCAGGTATTATATTTTTCTCCCCCCCTTTGTTGGGTGTTTTTCTACCAATTGCAAAACTAATTGAAAGTTCTAAGTTCTCTAATATCTTTGTTTTTATTCTTTGGACTGGGGCAATAAATAGCCTTTGGTTTCAAATAATGACTACAGTTTTGGGAAACTATGATTTGGTTCCGCTACAATTTTTATTCATAGCATATACTATTCCCGGTGTTGTCTACTGGTTTATGTTTCCGAAACAGGAAAATAAGGAAACGGGTAAGAACAAGCTTGGAGACTAAGACTCACTCATGATACACTGAGTTTATGAGTGATTTGGTTACAGACCCCGAGACAGATAATAAAACGCCCTCAATTACAGCTGAGGACGTCGCCGCATATTTGCGTGAAAACCCACGCTTTTTACAGTCTCACCCTGAAATCTGCGATGTGCTTGTACCGCCCAAAAAAACACAAGGTCGCAAAATTGCCGATTTCCAGTCTTTCCTGATTGACCGTTTAAAGGCTGACAAAACAAAGGCCGAAACAACAACACAGGAAATTGTAAAAACCGCCCGCAATAACATGAACAATCAAGCACGTATTGCCCGTGCCGTTTTACGCCTGCTTGAAGCACAAAGCTTTGATGAATTTATTGAGGCCGTCACCATGGATTTAACCGCCATGCTNGATGTNGATATCACCGCGTTAATCGTTGAATCCAACGGGCACGACATTCCNCATGTNCAATCCAGCGGTGTTCGTGTTGTGCCTGCCGGAACCATCCAGAACTGGATGCAGGGCAAGCCTTCCTTATTACAATCAGATATTGGCGGTATTGANGCCATATATGGTGGCGGTGCAAATCTTGTACGNTCACAAGCACTCGTCCGTGTAGATATTTCACTTGATACCCCTCCTGCGATTATTGCCTTTGGCAGCCGTGACCCTGAACTTTTCCAGGATGGTCAGGGCACAGAACAGGTTTCATTCCTCGCCCGTGTGGTTGAGCGACTTTTCAGAACATGGTTGAATATTCCCCACTAGGCCCGGACACGATTTCCCTTGTCCGCGGCGATTTAAAAAAAGCACTTGAAGATTGGCAGGATACGCTTCAATACGAGCGTAAATGCTCGCCACATACTTTCCGTGCCTACACAACCGATCTAAAAACCTTTATTGAGTTTCTGAGCGGACACATAGGCGAAGATGTTTCAATAAATGCGCTATCAGATACGAATTTACGGGATTTCCGCTCATGGCTTGCGCGTCGTACTATGGACGGTGCATCAAATGCCACTCGCGCGCGCAATCTCTCTGGCATAAAGAATTTTCTTAAATGGTGTGACCGCAGCGGTATCATGCATAACGCAAGTATATCTTCTGTCCGTTCACCAAAATTACCCCGTAAAAACCCTAAGCCCCTCTATATAGGTCAGATTGAAAAACTTTTTGGCGAACTAGAAAAAGATACTAATGACTGGACAAAGGCGCGCAACCACGCACTTTTCATACTTTTGTACGGCGCGGGCCTTCGTATTGCAGAGGCACTATCTTTAANTGTTGNCGACTTCCCGCGTGAGGGCTCGCTTAAGGTCATGGGTAAAGGCGGCAAGGAAAGGCTTGCCCCTATTTTGGATATTGTCCGTGATGTTATGTTTTCCTATCTTGAAAAACGACCCGATGGCGCCCCTAAAGACAGTCCGCTTTTTGTGGGTGTACAAGGAAAGCGTCTTGCTCAACAGGTCGCACAGAAAAGTCTGCGCTCGCTTAGGGTTACACTCGGGCTCCCCGAAACAGTAACACCCCACGCTCTGCGCCACAGCTTTGCCACACATCTTTTGCAAAACGGTGCAAATTTACGGGAAATTCAAGAGCTTCTGGGACATGCCTCGNTAAGCTCCACTCAGCGTTACACGGATGTGAACGCCGCAGAGTTACTTAGAGTTTATAAGTCAGCCCATCCAAGACAGTAAATTATCTGGCAAGAGGCCTTTTAAACGGCACGACGTTGTCACAATCATTACTGATTATCTTCGGCGGATTAGCACTTTCACGGAATTTAGGACGTAAAACCTCCACGTCATCAGGCAACTTTATATAGTGTCTTTTCTGGTGGAAGTAATCCAACGGATGGATGGAGAGGCTATCAGACATTTTGAGTGTTCCAACAAGAGGGATTCCCCTGATAAAGTCCAGAATTTCGTCCTCACTCTGACCGGAAAATGTGTCAGCCACCTTTTCAAAAGTAGGATAAGCCTGCATGAAACTTGTTTTTTCCTGAGCAGAAACTCGCAGAAATTTCTCCCTAAGCCAGGACAATCCATTTGTTGTTTTAACATTTGTCGGCTCAACAGATTTATCCTGAGCATCGTAGAACCAGTAACAATCCGTGAGAGTTTTGTAATTTTTCTGAGCCATCAGACAATCCGTAATAAACATCAACGCTTTTATGGATTTTTCTGAGAAATCGTATTTTTTGGTTGCCGTTCCATCTCTGAGGATGGACATAGCTACTCTGCTGCCGTTTAGCACGGTTATAACTCCCTGTTATAGTTTTCTTTCTATAACGCCAGATTTAACCGTGCCAGGCAAGTTCTTTCCCTGATGCAGTGCATCAGGTTTATTTAAATATGTATGGGGCGACCATCTACTGCCAAAGCTGCTTCCTTAACAACCTCTGCCAATGTTGGATGGGCATGGCAAGTACGTGCAATGTCTTCGGCAGAACCGCCAAATTCCATAATGACAGCAGCCTCGTGAATAAGCGTACCGGCCTCTGGCCCGATGATGTGGACACCTAAGACTTTATCGGTTTTTTCATCAGCCAAAATTTTCACAAAACCTTCTGTTGCGTTCATCGCGCGCGCGCGACCGTTTGCCATGAACGGGAATTTTCCGACTTTGTACTTTACGCCTTCTTCCTTAAGCTGCTCTTCCGTTTTGCCGATCTGTGCAGCCTCTGGCCAAGTATATACAACACCTGGCACTAGGTTGTAATCAATGTGGCCTGACTGTCCATCCAGCATCTCAGCCAAAACGACACCCTCTTCTTCTGCCTTATGGGCAAGCATTGGTCCGGCAATGACGTCACCAATAGCATATATGCCATCCACCGATGTTTTAAAATGACCGTCCACTTCAATGCGGCCGCGATCATCCGTTTTTACACCTGCATCTTTTAGGCCAAGTTTATCCGTGTAAGCCTTACGACCAACTGATACGAGGACAACATCTGCTTTCAACTTTTCAGTATCACCGCCTTTTGCCGGTTCAATTTCCAGCTCTGCGCCCGATTTACCACCCTTCGCAGAATTTACCTTGGTTGAAAGCTTAAACTCCATGCCTGATTTCTTAAGAATTTTAAGCATCTCTTTTGAAATTTCACCATCCATACCGGGCAAAATTCTATCAAGATATTCAACAACTGTAACCTTTGTACCCAATCGTGACCAGACAGCAGACATTTCAAGTCCTATGTAGCCACCACCGATCACAACCATGCTTTTTGGCACTTTTGGCAATTTGAGTGCGCCTTCGGAAGATACGATGTTTTTCTCATCTATATCGATACCAGGCAGGGAAGAAACATCCGATCCTGTAGCAATGATAATGTGCTTGGCAGAATATTCTTTGCCATCCACAGAAACTTTGCCTTTGCCTTCTATTTTACCCGCACCTTTTAACCACTGGATTTTGTTCTTCTTGAAAAGGAATTCAATACCTTGAGTATTGGACTTTACGACATCATCCTTATGACCCATCATGGCTTCCAAATCGAGAGACATCTTAGAAATCTTAACACCCATTTTACCAAGGTGCTTTTCAGCCTCTTCATATTTTTCTGATGCTTGGAGAAGTGCTTTTGAAGGAATACAACCGATATTCAAGCAGGTGCCGCCGAGAGTTTCACGTTTCTCAACACAGGCTGTTTTCAACCCCAGTTGGGCACAACGTATAGCACAAACATAACCGCCGGGACCTGATCCGATTACAATGACATCAAATTTATTCTCAGACATGCGAATTCCTTATTAAATGAGTTACAATAAGGTTCTTCTAGCAATAAAAGCGGAAAAAAGAAACCCTCTTATCCCAAATTACGCTTGTCTAATTTATCTCCGTCATTGTCATTTGCAATATTAAGGATTCTATCGCGTGCTTTTGTTACGAGTTCAATGGCAGCAATGGATTCTTCTACTACGTGATTGTTACAATCACTCATAATACTTTCAGGCATATGCTTAAGCACCCCGTCATAAACCCTAGCGTTTTTATGAGTATTGCTCGCCTCGCGATTAATAACGATAAGCGGGCGATTAGCGACTTCACGGTTACCATTCAGGCGATTAATGTTTGAACCACACCATTCCTGCAAAGTTCCAACACCGCCAGCATCTACGATCTCAGCATCTGCATATTGCTGCAAAATATCCATACGATTGTAGATGTTATCCGTGATAATAGTTTTATCCGCATTTTCAAACATACCCTCAGCGCGGCATGTTTCCTGACATTGAATACATGTCAGGTGAGTGACAATTGAAGGATCTTCCAAACCGTCTTTTTGAGCCTGACGGAAATCTAAAACAGCCTGTGAAACACGTTCCATCATTCCCTTGGCCCCACCACCATTGATAATACCTATGCCACGGCGGCAAAGTTCATATGTTAAGCGGTAAGCTTCGTCAAGTTTTGTTGGGCATGTTGTAGTCGCAGAACAATAAATTGCTACGTGGAAAAGATCAGGATTGTCAAAACCACTGACACTCATAACATCTTCAACAGGTTTAATTTTAGTGTAGCCTTCCTGTTTGGCTTTCAGGGAAGCAAGTCCTTCTTTATCGGTGTCAAAAGTTGTGAACATATGTTGGGGTTTATCGCCGGCAAAGCTCTGCGCATGAAGATCATCATATATTTCTAGATTTTCTGCCCATTCACGTCTGTTTACCAATAATGGTTTGTTACAAATATTTGGATCAAAAACCTGATGACCTACAACCAGCGATGAAAACTGGAACATGTCATATAATTTTGTGGTATCGGGTGACTTATCCATCATTGGAGGTCTTTTACTGAAGTAAAAAGCGTCATTGTCTTTAACCATATTATAAAATTTATTCAGGCTGGATTTGACAGTTATATAACCGCCATCATCCGTCGGGACATGGAATTCTGAAGGCTTACCTGTAAAATCATAACGTGTGCTTGAAGCTGCAGGTTCGTATACTGGCTTCAGACGCTTAGAAAATTTCGAAGTCCCGTGACCGCGCACTGCTGGGAATGCCGTGGCAGAAGTCGCAACACTAGGATTTTCATTAGCAGCGTTTCTGTTAAAGGGCGTAAACGGATTGTATTCAAGCTCAATATGCCTGTCCGCACCTGTCATAGTTGCTAGTGTTTCAGCAGCTGCTGCTGTACTGGAATATCTTTCAATATAGTCTTCGACTTCACATTTACGGCGCCCCTTTGGGTCAGAAGTATCAGACAGGAAGTTTTCAGAATAGAGGCTCTCCCCGGGTATAACGATAGGGTTTGCATGTACTCTGTCACGGCTTGCTGCAAAAACATTTATTGCATTATCTCGTGTCGGGTTGTTCAGAGGTCTCATTTGATAGCAAGTGAAATCAAGTGCTTCTGGTAACTCAATGTTTTTACGCTCTGCAGCTTGTGCAATCAAAGAATAAAATTCAGGTATTGGCATACCTTTAAGAATATGGGCAAGCTCAACTCCAGGGCCACCTCTTTTTGGGTTCAGCCATTTGCTGAAACCAGCAAATTCAGGGCCTGAAGTTAAATCCTCAAGAATTTCAAGACCACGGTCTTCTGACAAAATCCAGGTGTTTTCAGGTTTTGCCCCAAAACGTCTGAGATTCCCCGCCAGCGTCTGAGGGTCTTCCTTTGCAATAGCGCGTGCAGCCAAGTCAAGTTTTTCGCTGTTGTTTCCAGCATATGTACGAGACATTTCTTCTGCTTCTTCAGGCTTAGATGCCACGAGGCAATAAGGAACAACAGTTACTTTTGCGCCCAGACGCTCAAAAACGTCTTGAAGCTCGAAAATTTTCTTAAAGTTAGACGTGTTAAAAATAATTAATGAACCCGGATCAAGGATCATGTCCTGAACATGCCCTTCTCTCTGACGGATTGCAGCTTTGAGAACCGGCTTCAAATCTTTATCTTTATCAATAAAGGTTACACCTTGTTCAGAAAGGTCGGTTAGTTCATCTTCCGTGAAATTTTCAGAAAGATAGTCAGTCCAAGTGCCTTTGCTATTGTCCACGAAAAGGTTGGACAGTTGCTCATTACTTCCTGCCTCATTAACTTCCAATCTCTTCATAAGAAGTTTATGAAGATACGATAATGTAATAAAATCGCCTTCTGCAGGAATGATAACTGGCTGCTCAACAGGTAAAGCATTAGGATCAAAGCTCGGCTTGCGCGCATCTGCAGAAACACCTAAAAAATGAAAATAGCCATTATCACCGATCAGATTTCGGTATTCGTTAAATTGCTGCAACATTCTGGATGAAACAGGATGATCTCTTGTATCACCCTTCCATTCCATATCGTGCTCAGTATCATCGGGAAGCGTGAAATGACAGAAAGGCTCCTCACACAGGAAGAGCCTTTTATTCATAGTATCAGCAAAATCATACAGCCATTTTTCAGACGGACTCGCAGGATTGATGGCTGGCTTATTGCCTGCGAGTATTTTTTGTAGGGTGACCTGGGTCCTCTGTCGGACATCACGCATAGCTTCTGTTCCTATTCTTTTGGTTTTAGTCACAAGTGGTAAACGATTGTTGTTTTATAACCATATATTAGAGAAAAGTAAAGTGTTTTATATGTAAAAAGGCGTTTTTTTGTGATTTCCTCAACATATTCTTAGGTTAACAGCCAAATAAGAACTTTTTTTTCATGTGAATAACTCATTTTTTCATGAAACTCTCGCGCTTGCACACAAAGCTGGATAGGAGCATAGTAGAATCTATGATCAAGCTTTACTTAATATTTGGACTAATTTCTTTTGTTGTTTCTTCGTCTGAAGCAACAATGCTTAAACCTAAGGAACGCGGCATTAACCATGTGTCTGTTAGTAAAAGTAGCAAAGAAAATGTGTCGGAAACTACCGAGACAAAGGAAGAAAACGACGATTCTGGAAATCAGGATCCAGATATAAAGACCATAATCACCCCTTTTGAGCAACTTGAAGACTGGCCTTACTTAAATGATCTTCTCAGCCGTCGTGAAAAAGGTGTATCCAAAACTTTGGAAGCAATAGAGAGCGATCTGTCTGTAGTTCCCCCCACAGCTTTATTCTATGCCGCAGAGTCTCTGGCCGAGAATAATAAAATGGAAAGTGCTGCAACTTATTATTATCTGGCTCAGCTTAGGGCACGTTTTGACTTTATGCGCTGGGGTTCGCCAGCTGACTCACAAAACAGACCGGAAGCACGCCTCACTGGACTATCCATGCTCGTAGGGCAAAAAGTCAGCCCTTGGGTGTTAAGTGACACAGACCGAACCTCTAAAACCTTTGAAAGAGTAAGAAGGCTCGACCTGGAAACCCCCTACTCTTATATTCCGGCATATTCTCTCCCCGAAAATATAATAGAGGAAGATAAGTGGCCAGATTTACTCAAGCAGGCAAGAGAAGAGTATTTTAACCAAAGTCAGAAAATTACAGACGCCCTTAAATCTGTGAAATAGCGAAGCAATCTGAAAATAGATAAAATTCTATCAATCATTAAACCTCCTTTAACCTTGATTCTATATGCTCGGGGAACACGTTTGAGGAGAGAATTTTATGTCACAGCCCGTTCCAGATGATCCAAAAGCAATAATAGCTGCCATGAAACAGCTTGAGAGTGAGGCCCAGAAACTGGCTCCCCACCCCGATAAGCCTGAAGATACATTTGTATATGCAAAGGCCGACTCGCGCGCATCAGGAAGTGATGACAGTATATTAGGCTCTATTATGGGTGAGCAGGTACTCAGTATTGCCATTGGAGGTATGTTACCGGGAATACCCGTCAGCTTTGATCTAGGAAATGCGGTTGAAGCCGCAGACGAGGCTTATACTGATCGTCACAAGACTCGCACAAAAAGAAACATGCTTGGTAAAAATAACGAGAATTACGACAAAATGATGGAAAGGTTTTTGAAAGATCGCCCTCACCGTTTAAAATTGGAGATGTGCTATATGGCACTATCTAAAAAGTTGGATATTGCAATGTCTGCACCAAAACCTGATATGAATCCCGAGCAAAAGAAGGAATTAAACCGCCTGATGGAAATGCAAGCCAGTTCAAGCGCATAAACACATTAGACGCTTTCAACACTCTCATTCAGCATTTCACCTTCCCGCAAAGCTGTGCTATCTTAATATTCTAAAATATTTAAGGTCAAAAACTTATGGATTTAAATACCTCCCTCCTGCGGGAAAAATTTCTTATTAAAGATGAAAATAACGCTAGCCCGCTTGTCGCGGTGTCTAACCGTCTTCCGGTTCCGCTACATTCTTCAGATGGGAAAACGCATGAAACATATATTGTTCGCGCGCAGACAATGTATCATTGCATCCGTATGAGCGCGCAGATCATAAAGACTTTTGACGAACTAGGCCCCGTATCTTCGCGTGATGATAGCTTTGATTGGGATGAAGCGTTCGATACAGTCATGGGCGATTTCGATAAACATTATTTCGAAGACAGATGGGTTGCCGTTTATAAGGATGGGTTACCTGTATTCAAACACGGGAATGTTCATGCTTTTCTGGATATCATCGAAAAATGTGATTATGCATCCCCAGACGAATACAATAAGTCTATTCTGCTGGCCGAGAAGACGTTTGAAAAGTTGGGACGGAATGTTGAGATAGAACATGATGAAAATATAGGGCTAAATGTTAGTATAGGTGAAAACCAAGCGAAATGCGGTATCATTTTAAGGAATGCCGACAAGTCAGGTACATTCAATTTCAAGGTAGATAAGAAAGCCGACAGTAGCACAATATCTGCTTATCAATGTCTGAAAGTCTGTGCCGCTTATCTGGAGGGCATACAACTCTCCTTCATCATCGGTCAGACCTTAAACCACACTGAAAACATTGATGATGACGAAAGAGCTGCGAAAGAAAAACAAAAAGCACGCCGTGCCAAAGAGAGAATGAACAAAATGTTGGCCGAGATTAAGACTCTGGAAAACACTTATTCTGTACATTACAGACCTGAAAAACCTGACTTTGATAAAATTATTGCTGATGCAAAAAATGCTATCTAATTTTTTTAAAATCATTGTTTAGCATTATAAATTTAATAGAAAAAACGCCGCGATAACTTAGATCTGCTGCGTTTTCTATTTCCTAGCTATAATAAAGAGGTAAATTAAAGGGCAGAAACCTGCCCTTTAACTACTAAAACCTAAAATCAGGCTGCACCCTTTGCCAACTGGCGCAACACGTAATGTAATATTCCTCCATTTTTGAAATATTCCATCTCGTCACCGGTATCGACACGGCACAGAACCTCTGCCTCTTTAGTTGAGCCATCCGGATAGGTAACAGTCATCTTTACCGTGCCTCGTGGTTTAAGGCTTTCAATACCCGAGAGATCAATTTTCTCCTCACCGGTTAAATTTAAGCTCTTGCGGTTTATCCCGTCTTTGAATTGCAGCGGAAGAACCCCCATCCCAATAAGATTTGAGCGATGTATGCGTTCGAAACTCTCAGCTACAACGGCCTTAACACCAAGAAGAATTGTTCCTTTGGCGGCCCAATCACGTGACGAGCCTGTCCCATATTCTTTACCTGCAATAACCACAAGCGGAGTTTTATTGGAAATATATTCCATTGCCGCATCATATATAGGCATAGAGTCATTGCTAGGCACATATTTGGTATAACCGCCTTCAATATCAGGTACCATTTCATTGCGGATACGAATATTGGCAAAAGTCCCGCGCATCATAACTTCGTGGTTTCCACGGCGTGAACCGTAAGAGTTAAATTCGCGTGGCGGAACCTGATGTTCCTGCAAGTATTCACCTGCCGGTGATGTCGTTTTAATAGACCCTGCAGGTGAGATGTGGTCTGTCGTCACGGAGTCACCGAGCAAGGCAAGAATGCGTGCGCCCTCAACATCCTTGATTGGCTCTGGATCAATATCCATTCCCTCGAAATAAGGTGGGTTTTTAACGTATGTAGAGGACGGTTTCCAATCATAGGTTTCTGATGAACCTGCACCGCCAATTTCCTGCCATTCTTTTGTGCCTGTAAAGACATCGGAATACCGTTCACGGAACATATCCGGTGACAAACTTGCCTCAACCGTTTCACGAATCTCCTTGTTGGTAGGCCAAATGTCTTTTAGATAAACATCATTTCCATCCTTATCCTGACCAAGTGGTTCGTTATATATATCGACCAGCATCGACCCTGCCAATGCATAGGCAACGACTAATGGCGGTGATGCCAGATAGTTGGATTTCACATGCGGTGAAATGCGCCCTTCAAAGTTTCTGTTTCCTGATAAAACGGATGTTACGTTAAGATCACCCTCTTCAACGGCTTTTGCAATTGGTCCGGGTAACGGACCGGAATTACCAATACATGTTGTACAGCCATAACCGACAAGGTCAAATCCCAGCGCATCCAAATCATCTTGCAAGCCAGATTCTTCCAGATATTCGGTCACTACCTGTGAGCCAGGTGCAAGAGAGGTTTTTACCCAAGGCTTACGAGTCAAACCTAAAGCACGCGCCTTACGAGCAACCAAACCAGCCGCCACCATAACAGACGGGTTTGATGTGTTTGTACAACTTGTAATCGCGGCAATCACAACATCTCCATGTGATAATTTGTAATCGGTCCCTTCTACAGGAATATGTTTTTGTGTTGGATCCAGTTCATCCATTTCATATTCTGCGATTTGACCTGCCTCATTCATTAGACGGCCTTCGGCTCCTGTTGGATCACCGCCCTCTTCCTTCGAAAGGACGATTTTGAATGCGCGTGCCGCATCTGTTAACGGAATTCTGTCCTGTGGACGTTTCGGTCCAGCAATTGATGGTACAACATCGCCAAGGTCAAGGTGAAGTGTATCCGTAAAGACAGGCTCATCACCTTCTTCACGCCAAAAACCTTGTTCCTTTGCGTAAGCTTCAACCATTTTGACACGGTGGTCATCACGGCCAGTAAATTTCATATAACGCAATGTTTCATCATCAATCGGGAAAAAGGCACAAGTAGAACCGAATTCAGGTGACATATTCCCAATTGTCGCGCGGTCTGGAAGACTCATATGAGAAATCCCATCACCATAAAATTCTACAAATTTACCGACCACACCTTTTTTGCGAAGCATTTCTGTCACGGTCAAAACAAGGTCGGTTGCCGTTGCGCCTTCTTTCAGACGGCCTGTTAATTTAAACCCGACTACCTCAGGTATTAGCATAGAAATTGGTTGGCCAAGCATTGCGGCTTCGGCTTCGATACCACCAACACCCCAACCAAGAACGGCAAGACCGTTAACCATTGTTGTATGCGAGTCTGTTCCGACAAGTGTATCGGGATAAACAACTTCTTTATTGTTCTGATCGGTTTCCGACCAGGCCACTTGTGATAAATATTCTAGATTAACCTGATGACAGATTCCTGTGCCTGGTGGTACAACACGGAAATTTTTAAATGCCTGTTGTCCCCAGCGCAAAAACTCATAGCGCTCACCATTTCTTTCAAATTCGCGCTCCACATTTATTTCAAAAGCTTCAGGGGTTCCAAACTCATCCACCATAACCGAGTGGTCAATAACCAAATCAACAGCAGATAAAGGATTAATTTTTTGAGGGTCACCTCCAAGGTTTTTCATAGCTTCGCGCATAGCTGCAAGATCGACCACAGCAGGTACCCCAGTGAAATCCTGCATCAAAACACGCGCCGGACGATAAGCAATTTCACGATCAGAGGATTTATTTTTCAACCAGCCGGCCAGCGCATCAATATCATCTGTTGTTACACTATTACCATCTTCGTAGCGAAGGAGATTTTCAAACAAAACTTTCAATGTTTTGGGAAGTTTTGAAATGTCACCTGTCTTATCCTGAGCGGCTTTTAAGGAAAAATAATCATATTCCTTACCTTCAACTGTAAGGGTTTTACGTGTTTTATAGGTATCCTGGCCGGTGCGAGACATTCAAAAAATCCTTTTGTTAATGTGTCTATTGTTTACGCATAAAATCTAAAGTCACAATATCATGGAACTACAGTGTTTAAAATGTGTTAATATGCTTGTTTTTCAAGAAGAAAAACTTTCAAACATATTTTCTAATATACAAATTTTCTGAAATAAGGCGCAAATAAGGCGAAATTGACCCAAAAAATTGCCGTATTTTTATGTGATAGTAAAAGAATAAGAAGTTTACGGAATTTATTTATGATTTCCTCTTAAGCTGTTAAACAGCACAGATAAAACATACAAAGCCGCTGACGTTTCTCCGCAGCGGCTTTTGTAATGCACACTGTTTTTTTACTTCCTATCTTGGCTTTCTGCTTAGAAGATATGCGCGTAACATGTGGTCTCGTGCAGTGGCTGTGTCGGGATGACTTTTGTCACAGACTTCCCTTATATACTTACCCGACCTTTCGTAATTGCCCAGAGAATCAACTTCGGCCTGTTTTGAAGCGCGTTCTTTTTCCATTAAAACATTAACCTGACGGGTGATATCAGCTAGCCTCTTTTGCATTTTTTCTGCAATTTCATCCTGTCGCGACAGATCGTAAGGCCCATATTTATCTTCTGCATCGACGGCTTTGAGAAGATATTCGCCCAACATCCTTAAATATTTATTTGTAACCTCACGATCCACATTCAGATGCTCCCTCTCATGCCTCATAACCTCTTTGTATTGGCAGCTGTTAGGTGGATATTCCCGCGCAATATATATTTTAGGCTTTAATTCAACATCAACGGCAATTTTGTCATACCAAAGGCACCCCTGGTTAATGTCACTTCGGGTTAAATACTTAAGCGATGTACTTTGATCTAGCGAGAACTCGCGCTGTGCCAAACCAAATGTAAAGCTTGTTGCGTCATGTCCATAAGGATTAATCGTGTCTGTTTCCTTAGCCGATAATTGGATAAAGCTCTGGGAGTTATCAAAAATCGTTTGAGTTTCAACAGGAACGATTTTTATTTCTGGGGGTGCATCCCTTTTGCACCAGTCACTTGCCGATACCTGCGTTGAAAAAAGAACCAAAAAAATAAAAGATACCACGTTCAATTGTGTCATAAATCAATTATCGCATATAACGTCGTAAAATTGCATCGCGTTTTTGAGCTATATCAGGATTTCTTCGGTCACAGGTTTCTGCCATAAAACGACTGGATCGCTCGTAGCTACCAAGGGAATCTATTTTTGATTGCCGTGCATCGCGCTCCGCTTTCATATTTGCAGATACCTCGCGCACTATACTTTCAATGCGCCTTTGCAATTTTTGGACAGAGCTGTTTTGTTGAGAAAGGCGTATAGGCCCATAAGCCGTTTCACTTCCCAATTTCTGCCGAAGCCGCGTTGCCAGAATACCCAGATATTTATTTGTGACCTCGCGATCAACCGTAATATGCTCCATCTCGTGTCGCAGAACTTCCTGATAATGGCATGTTCCAGGTTCAAATTCCTTGGCTATATAGATTACAGGTTTGGAATATATGCGGACATCAATTGTACCGTACCAAAGACAGGTTTGGCGCGTATTGGGATTTGTAAGGATTTTTAATTCTGTTTTTTGTTCCAGACGAAATTCTCTATGCGCCAACCCAAAAGTATGAACAATGGAATTACGTCCATAAGGATTTCGTGTATCAGACTTTACGCGAGATAAATCTACGAAACTTCTGGAGTTATCTATTGTGACATCATCCTCGTAAGGTGCAAAGACAAGCTGGGGTTCTGAGTCAGCCTTGCACCACCCCGATGCCAATGTGGGGGATGAAAAACTTAAAAAAAAGGCTATACTTAGAATTGCAATCAGAACACGGTTCATATTATTGACTATAAGTCAGAAATATTAAAAAAGAATATGGAACAGATACAATTTAACTAAAAGGCTTTTTACCTATGCTTATCGTCGCGCAAATTTTATCCTGGATCATCAATATTGTTATATTTGTAATTATTATTGAGGTTGTCCTTAGCTGGCTAATCGTTTTCGAAGTTATCAATGTCAGAAATCCTCAGGCACAGAACCTTATTAAGCTTATAAAACGTATAACCGATCCGATTATGCAACCGGTTCGGAAAATCATCCCGCCTATTGGAGGCATCGATATAACCCCTATTATTGTCATACTGGGGCTAAGCCTTCTTGATGGTTTTATTATGCAGCTGGCCTATAGCAACGCTGTGGGGTATTAGGGCCATGAGTGCAACAATAATAGATGGGAAATTGACGGCCAAGTCGCTACGCCAAAACATAAAGCATGAGATAGATGAACTGGGTATTACACCCGGCCTCGCTGTAATTTTGGTTGGTAATGATCCCGCCAGCCAAGTTTATGTCGGCAACAAGATACGCGCTTGTGAAGAGGTAGGCATTAAAAGCACTGAGCATCATTTGCCGGAAAGTACATTAGCACCTGAGATTGCTGAACTTATCAAGTCGCTGAATAAAGACCCGTCCGTGAACGGCATCCTCCTACAGCTCCCACTTCCTGGTCATTTAGCTGAGACGCAAGAACGGCTTGTCCAGATGATTGCCCCTGAAAAGGATGTTGACGGGTTAACTTTCGCCAACGCGGGGAAACTTTTTCTAGGTCACGATGATGGCCTTGTACCCTGTACTCCGCAAGGAGCGCTTCATCTTATTCATACAGTTGAAAAAAACCTGTCTGGTAAAGATGCAATAATCATTGGACGTTCGAATCTTTTCGGAAAACCGATGGCACAACTTCTACTTCGTGAAAACTGCACTGTCACAACAGCACATTCACGTACACGTAATCTTGAAAAACTTTGCAAACAATCCGACATCGTTATTGCCGCGGTAGGCCGTGCCGAAATGGTCAAGGGCGAGTGGATAAAGTCCGGCGCAATCGTCATTGATGTCGGTATAAACCGTGGCGAAGACGGCAAGTTAAAGGGCGATGTCGATTATAATGCATGCTCTCAAATTGCTGAAGCCATAACGCCTGTCCCTGGCGGAGTAGGCCCGATGACAATCGCGTGTTTACTTCAAAACACGTTAAAAGCCTATAAAAACCAGTTTTCTTAAAAACTATTCGCCCTGCGCTTTTGACCAACCGCGCTCACCATCAAAGGTGTACAGATTTTCCATCTTAATTGCATCAAGGCCACTCTGCGTAATCTTGGATAGCTGGGAAATAATTCTGTCATGGAAAACCGGTTGTGCATCATTGGATTTGATCCGCAACCTCCATTGATCACAGCAGTAAGTTTCAGGCATGCCATCAGGCCAGACCTTTGTCCCGCGGTTATCAATCACCTCCAGCTTAAGCCCGTCCTCAATAAGCGGTAAAACCTTATCGGCCAATTCATCTGGCTTGCCAACCCAATCAAGATAGATATCTGTACCAACCAACTCTTTCTTTTGGGCTTTTACTTCTTTTAGAGGCGGAAGAGACATACCACCTTTTGTTGATGGATATGATACTGCATTTAATTTTGAAGGTTCCTGCCCCAGCCTTTCAATAACCGCCTTTGCAAAACCGTCAGTTCCAACTTTCTTTTTGCTGGCGCCGTCCCTGAAAATTTCACCTGTATGAATTCCGTCTTCCAATGTTTTAAGCCATGCGTTATGCACTTTCGCAGCAACTTCGCCTTGGCCTATGTGAACAAGCATCATTACGGCACCAAGCAAAAGGCCGGAAGGATTTGCAATACCTTGTCCCGCAATATCCGGCGCTGAACCGTGAATGGCTTCAAACATTGCAAAGTCAGCACCTATGTTTGCTGATCCGCATAACCCTACTGAACCAGTAATTTCCGCAGCAATATCCGAGATGATATCTCCATAAAGATTTTCAGTTACGATAACGTCAAAATGCTCAGGCCGCGAGGCAATACGCGCCGAACCTATATCTATAATAAAATGTTCTTTTTCGATATCATCATATTCCGCACCAATCTCATCAAATACTTTGTGAAAAAGACCATCAGCAATTTTCATGATGTTGTCCTTGGACATACAAGTCACTTTATTGCGTCCGTTTTTACGTGCATATTCAAAAGCATATCTTATTATGCGTTCTGATCCGGGGCGTGTAATCAATTTTAGTGATGCGGCACTGCCTTGTGTCTGACGGTATTCTACACCGCCATAAAGGTCTTCTTCATTCTCACGAACAATAACCATGTCCATTTTCGGTTGAAGAGTTTCTAAAACAGGTGCATAGGACCTGCATGGCCTGACATTAGCAAAAAGCCCGAGACTTTTTCGAATGGTAACATTCAATGACTTAAAGCCACCGCCTTGAGGAGTCGTTATAGGGGCCTTTAAAAAAACTTTATTTTTTCTCAATATATCCCATGATGAAGCCTCGATTCCCGTTGTTATACCTCTCGAATAGACGTCTTCACCGATTTCAATTTCTTCGGTCTTAATATTTGCACCAGCAGCCGCCAGAATTGATAGGGTGGCATCCATAATTTCTGGGCCGATACCGTTACCTCGTGCGATTGTAATAGAAACAGGGTTAGTCATTGTTATTAATTTCCCGGGCTAAATTAGGTTGATGGGGCTTATCTTGAAGGCTGTCATGGCTAGGATTTTTTCCTATCCTTAAAACAATATAAGCCAGTGTCGCAGAACCAATTGATCCGATCAATACCCCAAGTCTTACGGAGGCCTGCATTTCACGTCCGTTTAGCGCCAGTCCGCCAATAAACAAAGACATGGTAAAACCTATTCCGCATAAAAGGGATAGAGCATAGATATGGCGCCAATTGAGATTGTCCGGCATCTTGGATATACGTAGTTTTACAGCCAGCCATATGAAAGAAAATACCCCCAACTGCTTTCCAATCAGAAGGCCAAGTGCAATACCTAATGTCACAGGATTGGTTAAAACTTCAAGGCCGAGGCCATCTAATGAAACTCCTGCATTTGCGAAACCAAACAAAGGTAGAATTAAAAATGCAACCCAGGGGTGGAGGCTTTTTTCAATACTTTGACATGGGGTTATTTCAGGATGTTCCTTATCATGCAATGGGATGAAAAAAGCAACAATTACACCAGCTAGTGTCGCATGAACACCGGATTTCAAAACAGCAAGCCACAATATAATTGCAAGAACAATATAGGGGCCTATTTTCGTAACATTAAAACGGTTCAATATAAAAAGAAGACCAAATATTACCGCACCGCCTATAATGGCCTCCATGTAAATATGACCTGAATAAAAAAGCGCAATAATTATTATAGCTGCCAAGTCATCTATAACAGCGATAGCCGTAAGAAGAACTTTCAACTGTATGGGTGCGCGAGAGCCAAGTATAGCAAGAACACCCAGAGCAAAGGCTATATCAGTTGCAGCCGGTATGGCCCAGCCATGCTGGGTTTCAGGTGATCCCATATTAAAGAATGCGTAAATTATAGCAGGAGCAGCCACTCCGCCAAAGGCAGCCAAAGCAGGGAGAGAAACTTTTTGGAAAGACGATAACGCCCCTTCAAAAACTGCCCTCTTTATTTCCAGAGATACAAGGAAAAAGAATATGGCCATAAGACCATCATTGATCCATAATATAAGTGGTTTTCTTAATATGAAGTCGTATTCCCCCAGATCCGAAAAGCCAATTCTGAAGTCAACTTCACTGAAAAAATAATTATAATAATATGACAAAGGGGAGTTCGCAATTATAAAAGCCAGAAGTGAAGCAAGCATCAAAACTATGCCTCCTGCTGCTTCGGTTCTTAAAAAGGCACCGAACTTAAAGCCTAAAAAGCTTATACCTTTATGAATATAATGAATTTTTGGGATCATCTGCATACGCAGATAAAGATAGACAAACCTCTGTCAAAATCAAGGGAGATCAGCACATCCATTGCCTAAGCAGAGATATTCAACCATTCCGTTTGTATTAAGCTCGCTTCCCAACACCAAGGGGCCAGATGATGCAACTGCTGTAACGATAGTAAACGCTAACGCAAAAACCAGAAACATAAAGAAAAAAGTTGCTTTTTTGATTTCGCTCCCACGGTACATAACTTGCCCTGACTTTCTAAACTAATCGTTGTATTCTTTCCTTTTTATAATATTACTAACCATATTTCTCGTTGAAAGTTCAAGTTCTTTTTTCATAATTCCTTCATTTTCCACAATTTTCGGAATTTTTTTATCCTCGCTTCTCTTATAAACATATATGCCCAGCACTGATAAACCAACGGCCCATATAGTCCCCAAGGATTCCATCGCTTCTATGACTATACTCGCACTTTCAGTTTCATAAATAATAACCCAAGCCAAAGCCAACATCTGTGCAGCCCAGGTTATAGCTATAAGGTATCCAAAAGTAGGCCTCATACGACGGACATAGGGGTCTGAGGATGCAACCTCGGCTCTAAGAGAGTCATTAATTTGGCTGATCGTATTTTGACGTTCCTCAGCCTCCATCCCCGCTAGTTTCTCTATGTGACGGTTTGCCTCTTGAAGTTGCTCAGGTGAAATCTTCCCTCTTTTAACTGCGTCATCTAATTGTGAAAGGGCTTCGGAAGCACCTTTTGCAACAGGGTTATCAACCCTTTCCAATGCCCCTTTTATTGTTTCGATTAATACAGGTATACCGACCTGCGCTATAAGTCCTGCAACCATGACTATACCTCTACAAGCTTATAAAAAATATGTCGTCCTATAGTCACAGTGTTTTTACGGGGATCAGCCCATGCAGGTGAGACATAATCTGCATGATAATGCGTTGCTCCTTGTGTCACATCCTCAACTTGCCCCTCTACGGCTCGCCTGGCAATACGTTTACAAGTTACAAAATATTTATCCTCCTCTGTCAGCGCAAGAAGACGTGAATATTGAGGATCCGATTTATTCCAGCATGAAAACTGGTACGGTTTTTGACAAACTTGTATGATGTCATTCCCCCACCAATATCCGGAAAATTTACGTGCAACTTTCACACGATTCAATATGACAGCGGCAACAGCTTCAAGCCCTTTCACTCCCTCACTTCTCGCCTCACCCCAAAGGGTGCGCGCCATTACATCCACTTCCAACTCTTTGTAAAAAGCCTTTGCTTCATCTTGCTTGGTCGGAACAGCCTTTAACGGTAATAGTTTTTTTAAAAATTTCATATATTTCTCCTTTTGTGATCAGCTTTTAGAGCTTCGGTTTTCAATGCGGTGGTGTCCAGCTTGGCCTCGATACGAAGTAAGTGCGATGTCAGCCGCCCTTCCAGTTCTTTCAAATCACTTGACTGTGCGTATATTTTGGCAACCTCTAACTGAAAGGCCGAAAGACTTTCCCGTAACTGGCTAGACCTCAGCTCGATTAAGCTTTGCAAAGTTTTGAATGTGGCTTGAGTGTTATTATGTTCCCGCCAAAACAACCAAAACATGCCGCTTACCAAAGGCAATGCGATTGCGGATATCCACCACTGGATATCCTGAACGAGTGTCAACATGGGCATAAGCTCCTTTATGTTTTTAAGAATGTTTTAGTCTTCAACGGTGCGCGCTTTGTGCGCCTGTGTAGAGGCACGCCAATTCTGTTTCTGTGTGTTCCTCATATAGAACCGCTTGATGCGTATTGGTTCTTGAGACAAAGCAGAAGAAACAGCATCCAATCCATCATCTTTTGCGGATGATTTACCGGGTCTCCACTCCTGAAACTCGCGAATAAAAGGTGTTTTATAAACATCTTCATATACATATACAGAACCTGCCGCTAAAGGGGCATCAAATGCCTCTAGAATCCGCAAATCTTTTGAGCGAGTGCTAGTTTTTTCTATTACAGCACAGTTTATCTTCTTTAATGCTAATTCGCGCCTTAAAATTGCAGGTAAAAACTTTCCAATTCCGTTAGTTTCGATGGTAATTGATGGCAAATAGTAATCTTTAATAATATTACAGATTTTCCTGCACTGTTGAGTAGCTTCATCTAAATCATAATTAGGATCAGTTTTAATATACGATACGTTATGTATGTATTTATTTCCTAATTCATCTGAGTAAATTACAGCTACAACACTCCCGTCACCGCCTGCCGCGCCAAAAGCTGGATCCCACCAGGATGATGCCGATACAAGCTCTTGACTGTTTAGCCTTAGAACAGGTTTCTGCTGACATTCAGTGTAATCAAGCGTACCGGAATATTTTCTTAGTTGAGAAATATTTAGTCTGCCGTTTAGAATATTTACCGGCTTGAGCATCATTTGGCTGGAAAATTTATTAGGCCCTACTTTTTTTCTTAAATTTTCTATAGCTTTCATGGGAAAACGTTCCGGCCAGTTACTTTTCCCGCATAACGTCAAAAGCGGTATTTTCAAAAAAGAAAATCCATTTAAAAAACCTTTATCTTCGTTTATTTCCCTTAGTCCGCGTTGTCGATAGATAGAATAGTAAGTATGTGGTGTTCCTACATAAAGCTGAAAACCTTTTCCTGTTTGTATAAAATCTATTTCAGACAGGCGCTCACGAAGTTCCAGCCTTTTTTCTGCCGTATCACATGTGTTAGGCACCTCGACATCGTCACATATAATAATATCTGCTCTGCTCCCCGTAGTATTAGAGGTAATCCCTCGGGCAGTCACCGAGGGGTCACGCAGCTCGATTTCTCTGTTAACCGTAAATCGCTCCCCACTCCAATGCTCAGGCACACGGGGCTTTAAAGTTTGGCTTAATACATGTTTCTCAATAATACGCCTGACATTTGCTGCCATTTTGGAAGCAAGGGAAGTTTCTGCAGCTAAAATTAATATTCTTAAGTTGGGGTCGGCATATAAAAGCCAGGCTACGAATAACCCGACAAGGGTTGATTTTCCACAGGAACGAAATGCCATTAGACACAGATTTTGTTCACCTTTTTCCCATTTTTCTTCCAGCCAGCTTGCAATATAAAAATGTATATCAGGCGTTTTTAGTCCTTGAGATTGATTCCATATAGCCAAAAAAACGGGGAAGGATGTTTTTTTCAAAGTCATAGATCACCTTCATGTTCACCTTCCTCCTCCCAAACTTCTTGTCTTGATTTATATTGCGCCAGTTCTGCTTCAGCTTGTGCAGTTACTTCAACTAAACGCTTCTTTTCATCCTTATTATTAATTTCCCCCGATAAATCAGAAGCTTTGCAAAGTTTAATCAGTAACTCTACATGGGCTATGGCGACCTTCGCAGCTGTATGGTGTGCACCAAAACTTTTGGCATCTTCTATGGAGACATCCTGCCCCATAAAATCATGATAGGATTTTAAGGCTTTACAAATAGCCTGAGGCAGAAAAGACGCAATCCGCGCCTTTGCCTCCTTCTCTAAAGAAAGGGTCATGAAATTTTCCTTTTTAAGTGGAATAAATTACCTAAAGACGCGAAATGACATACCATTGCGCTCCGTCCGAAAAAACTGTCACAGCTTCGTAGCGTGAGTTGAGGGTTTGTGAGGATTGATCTGGTCCGCCACCACCAAGTTCGGTAATATTAATCGGATTTGAAGACGTGTCTGTCTTTTTGAGAGTTACCGTGCGACCAAAGGACTGGGCAGCATCCGCAGGCGGTAGCTGAACCGTCAACGCGCCATTATACGAAGACAAAATATAAACATCATGTGCCAGATCAATCTGAATTGTACCTGTCGTATCATAGTATTTATTGCTGCCAATGGTACGGTTTGCTGACATGATAAACCATTCAGCCCCATTCGATATGACCACGACATAGTCGTGCTCAGCGCTAAGATAAACATCATGTCCATCCAGGCCACTCTCAGAAACATCAGTAATTCTAATTGTGTTTGTTGAATTATCTATTTTCTTAATCATAACTTCCGCGCCATTAAAATCACCCGGATCAGGTAAACGCGTTATCAATGCACCATTATACGAAGACAGGAAATAAACAGAGGCATTAAGATCAAGGTCCAGTGTGCCGGTCGTATCATAATATTGATGAGAAAAACGTTGTAATCCTGTCTCCAAATCCGAGATTTCTGTGGCTTTCATACTGTTTTTAAACGGATAGCCCGCATTGCTTGCGGTATAATCACCACCTGAAAAATCCCAGATAGCAGCTCCATTGCTTGCCGCATAAAGGTTGCTTATAGCTGTTTTAGTAGATCCTGCCTCCAGTTGTATATTCGGCACGAGGTTTGAGCTGAGTGTGTATAAATTCATAAGGATTGTGGCCTCACTATCCGCTCCTATCAGAACACAGGCAGCTGCTGTTTCACTCACATTGGACTCACAATTTAGAAAAGTATTACAGGACGCACCATTTTCTACATATATGCCTGAACCAGATA
>NZVS01000077.1 GCA_002701555.1 Alphaproteobacteria bacterium
GCTGCCAGCGGGATCATCTCAATCCATTGCGAGGCAAACAGGATAAAACCAAGGAGCGCAACTGCTGCTGTAATGCCTGAGAGGCGTCCACGCCCGCCGGAGTTAATATTAATCATGGATTGTCCAATCATGGCACAACCACCCATCGCCCCGAAAAGACCGCATGTCGTGTTGGCAAGCCCTTGCCCGACACATTCCTGAGATGTACGTCCGCGCGTATCTGTCATTTCATCAATGAGTGTGAGAGTTAGCAGACTTTCAATCAAGCCGATTGCAGCCAAAGTCACAGAAACAGGCAAGATGATGTAAAGCGTCTCCCATGTCATTGGTACCATGGGAATATGGAATTCGGGTAAGCCCCCGGCAACACTTGCGAGGTCACCCACTGTTTTGGTATCCAGATCAAGCCCTATAACAAGAAAAGAAACGCCTAAAATTGAAACGAGTGATGAAGGAATTAACCGTCCGAGTTTCGGCACCTTGGGAAATGCCCAGATAATTAACATTGTGAGCACAGTCAGACCCAGCATGAGGTTCATGTCATTACCTGTTAGCCAGCCGCCATTGAATAGCACATCAATAGCGCTGTGAGATCCTTCCGAGGTGTACGCGTCTTCAACGCCCTCAACCGCAGGCGTTTTAAACTGGCCAAGCTGTGCAAGGAAAATAACGATGGCCAAACCGTTTACAAAACCCAGCATTACCGGATAGGGAACAAGACGTATGAACTTCCCAAGCTGAAAAACGCCGGCACCAATTTGTATCAGACCAGTCAGAAAAACGGCGGCAAACAGATATTCAGCACCATATACTGTAACAAGTCCGACCATCGCAACTGCCATAGCACCCGTCGCCCCCGAAATCATGCCGCTGCGCCCCCCTAAGATTGAGGTGATAAAGCCGACAAAGAATGCGGCGTAAAGCCCCACAAGTGGATCAACTTTTGCAACAAAGGCAAAGGCGATAGCCTCTGGCACAAGGGCCAAAGCCACTGTCAAACCCGATAAAATATCGGCGCGCGGGTTATCGGTAAGGTGAAAGCGTCTGACAAGGCGGAGCATAACTCGGTCTCTTTTTTTAAAGGATTAAATTTTGATTTGTAACTTAAGGATAAATACTAAGCATGGCCTATAGCACAGCACATACTTACAAACAAACCCTTTGTCATGGGGAACAAAGGGTTTTCCTTGTATTATTTTAAACTATGCAGGGCAGGATTGCGCAATGGCGGGCACATCAATACCTGCATCCTTGGCGGTATTACACAGTAATGACTCAGTATACGGCGACATTGTACGTGTTCCGGCACCATCATCAACAGTATGGTGAGGTAGGTCATAAACCGAGGATGAGCTTGCGAAGATAGGCAGTACGGTTTGGGACTGCCTACGGGCCGTGCCATCCTCACAAAAAGTATAAGTTGCACCATTGCCAAGTACATTTTGCGAAACCGTCTGGCAATTATCTTTCCCGTTGAAGGTCATTTCTATCTGGTTTTCCCGTGCATCGATATCTTTTTGCATGGGGATCAGAATGTTAAGTGCGGCCAGTGCGAAAACACCAAGGCCCAGTTGGGTCATGTCGTTCATGTCTTTTCTCTTTTCATTTTTTTGAGATTGCTTTTAGGCATGTAGCGGCAAGAGCCATTTATAGCGCCGTTTCTTATGGCAAATAAATAACATAAGACTATGTAAAAAGTAAAGTTCTTTTTCACCGTGTTTTTCTAGAAAATCAAGCAGTATGTTTTATTTAGTATCTAATATATAAATTTAGAGAGGTTTTGATGATGGGTAAAAAAGTTATAATCACTGGTGGCTCGGGACTGATTGGCGAAAAATTGTGTAAAGGTCTGACCGAAGACGGGTGGGATGTTGCCAATTTTGATACGGAAAAACCTGATAACAAAATTCATACCGTTATTTGTGACATTGGCAATGAGGCCTCTGTTTCTCAGGCGTTTGAGATGTTGGGCTGGGATAATCTAGATCTTCTGATCAACAATGCGGCATATCAAAACAACTTTGATACCCACCTGACTAAACTGCGTTTGGAGGAGTGGGAGAAAACCGTGACCACTAACCTTACCGGTATTTTTTTAATGAGCCGCGCAGCCGCAAAGCTTATGAATAAGGGCGGAGCGATTATCAACCTTGCCTCAACTCGCGCCTTTATGTCAGAGGGCGGGGATTTTCCCTATGCCGCTACCAAAGGCGGAATTGTTGCCTTGAGCCAGGCACTTGCCATAAATCTCGGGCCACATATACGGGTAAATGCGATTGCGCCGGGATGGATTACAGATGCGAAAGCTTTACGAAAAAAAGACCATGAGCAACATCCAGCAGGGCGTGTTGGTCGGCCCGAAGATATTTTAGGGGCTGTACGTTATCTGGCGGATGCTGAATTTGTCACAGGGGAAACCCTCACCATTGATGGTGGTATGACAAAGAAAATGATTTATGAGCACTAATGGAAAGTGTTGATTGATCTATTTAGCTTCTAATATATAGAAAAAAGCATAGCTTCCGGATCCGTTATAATCAATACACCCGTTACCTAGACTGAATTCATCACCCTGATGGGCGTTTTGCCCAAAACCATATGTTTTTGTGTCCCAAAAGTATCTCCAACCTGAAAAACCCTGATTAGAGCCTGCCAATATAGCTGTGCCGATAGAGTTACTGCCGTGAATTTTTTGATTTATACTGCGGCAAACCTGTTCTTTAAGGGGTCTTAACCAGAAATAGTTGTCTGGAAGAGACGTGCCAATTTCGTTACCATTAACTCTAATTTGTCCATTATATATAGCATAACTAACAGTGGCGCCTTCCTGTAAAGCTTTGGAAAAATTCTGCGGAGTTTCTCCGCCTTCCGGACTGAAAAGCCCAATAGTGTTGCATTGAGTAATGGCTGTGTTACCGACATAGCACGTTCCATTACTATCTGCTGCGGTATTATTAAACAATACTTCTTCATACCCTCCGATCATTTTCAATCTAAGAACTCTTTGCTGATATGAGCTGACAGCGTTAAGAATTTGTGCGGCTATAATCTCTGACTTTTCTTTTTCCGCATTCCCGTCACCTCTGTTGGACTGAGTAACGGCATAGGAAAGGGCAGCAAAAAGAACGACAGCAATTAAAATTAAGAATAGGACATTCCCATTTTGATCTGGTGTATTTATTCTCATAGAAAAATGGTATCACGAATCTATTAAAATAATGAAAATGATTTATGAGCATTAAAACTTGGAAAAAATGGTGGAGGAGGCTGGATACTCTACCATAAATTTAAAACCCTTATCTAGCGCGGTTTGGCGCGCACGGTTTTAATCGCCTACCCTTTAAATGTCACACTTCTGTCAAGGGCGTTATTTTTTAAATTGCCATGAAAAAAGGAACTATGCTGCCAATTCAGTATTGTATTTTTCGCGCTCACTCCAGAGAATTGGCTTAATATCATAACTATTTAAAGCATCCAAAACGTTGCTTGAGACGTTTCTGTCATTGTCGTTGACGACAGCATAAGCTTTTGAATTCGTAGGTCTAATTTCCTTGGTATCTATCCAATCTACGATAATAGAGTCTGCGCTATTACGAACGGGATTATTTATTGTTTTTAGTATACGTTCAGGCGCTTTAGAAGATTTTGATATTAAGAAATCAAACTTTCGTGCATAACCTGACCTACCTATAAATGATATCTGTTCAGAATAACGAATATCATTCGTATCCAACCATCCTCTAACATCCTCAAAAAACAAACTATGAACATGAGATTCTGCTAAATAGAACATATCGTTAACAGCTAGGATTGCCTGAACTAGAGAATGCTTTCTGAGAGCAAAATTATCTTCCGTCGCTGTGATTTGCAATTCATTCCCGTTTAGAGAAACTCCATATCCGTTTAGTGTAAGTGTAAGTAGTTTTTTCCTTTTCTCGCTATCTAGAGAACAACCTTCTTGCTTAAGCCCCATTATGGTAGCGCCATCATCTGTAAGCAGAAAACCGTTATTCGTTTTTTGTAAATAGATTTGGATGTAGTCATTATTCCTATCTAAGTAAGGCGCTGTGATTTCAACCCACTTGTTGATAGTTTTCCAAGCGGTTTTATCCTTTAGCCAAGTGTAGTACTTGTCAATGAGAGGGGAAATATCCGTCATGAGAACAATCCTCTAGTAAACTTTGGCAATGTTCTGACATTACAGTAATGCATAAAATCGCATAAAGTTTGAAAAGCATTATCTAAATCAGAGAACTTGTTAGGAGGGATTTCAAAAGCCCACTTAAGACCATAACCTTCTTTATAAACGTGTAAATGTCTTGAGCCGATTTCCTCCCCGTCTGGATTTCTATGAGGTGGTCCGTCTAAATCTAATCTTGCTAAGCCCAAAATTTTCCTTCCTCTAAAATGGTGGTTCCTTTTAGAAAGATTTATAGAATGACGGGAATAGTTTAAAATAAATGCCTCCCTTTCATCGTCTGACACTAAATGTATATCTAATGCCCCACCAAAATCAGGAAGTTCAATAGGGTCATTATTCAGGGGCACTTTGTTCATTGCCAATAGAGCATCACCTTCTGATTGTGAAAGTAAAACCTCAGTCATTAAAAATTCCCTTAGTAAATGTATTTGGTAAAACTTATTTTATTAAACTGCTTTCAATAGCCTATAAGAAGAATGCCATATTAAATATTATTTTCAAAGCTCTACAACAATTAATTTGTTCCGTTGACGGATTCTGGCTTTTCGCCTAACGTGGTTGCAGAGCTTTAAGTAAAGAGCTTCGGGGCGTAGTAACCTCTTTCCAGAGCGGTCATATCAACATCAGGCCGTTAAATATGATGTTGCTTTCTCTATGTCGAGAAGGCAACGGAATACAACAACGCTTGCGTGAATACGTTGCGCTGTTCTCTGGACAGTTACTAACTTCTCGGCTCTTGAGCGAAAGCTCGGAGCCGTTTTAATTTAAACACAGGAGTTGGTTACATGAAAATAGTCATATTGATTGGGGGAATTATCCTCTATGCATTCGCTGGTTTCGCAGGTCTGGGATTTTATGCCGTATGTTTACTTATGGCGTGGTACATACTTATTGAACGTGGTCTGCTATTCATAAGGTCATACCTCTACCTTACGACATTGCGTGACACGAAAGACGAAACCTATGCTAATCAGAGAGCCAATAGCGTCGGAGTATTCGATTCCCGAGCGCATTACCATGATGCGTTATTCTACGCGAGCATGTACGCAGAAGGTCGGCAATTAGAAGTTATAAATGCAGCTAAAGAGTTCGGATATCAGAGTAAGGGATTGGTCAGTTTATGACCATGCTCCAGAAGAGGTGAAACCTGCCTTTAAGCGTGATTATCCTTCAACATGGCCATTATAGGAATAGCCAGGAGTATGACCAAGAGGGGCAGGTATAATCTAATACTAGTAATATACAGTTTATATTAAGGTATAATAATAGCTGTAATAATACTGGTATATATTACTAATGGTTATAAACTGTAGAATACTATCTAATATATTAAGATATAATAATAACTGTAGAATACTGGTATATATTACTAATGTTTATAAACTGTAGAGTACTACCTAGTCTATTAAGTATAAGTACATAGTATTATAAACAGTATATAATTACTTAAATTAATACATAGAAGGATATAAAGTAGTCTTTATTATAATGACATGCTTATATAATATGAACATTAGTACTAAATAAACGATATAAGCAAATACCTATAGTTAAGTAATTACTAATGAAGCACCTCACCATATTCTTATCTGGAGTTATTACAGGTCTAATTCTATTATATATATTCATCCAGCTGAATTCTGCTCCTCCGAATACTAATGAAGTTAAGCAATCTCCTCTTAATGAATACGTAGGAGAAGACATTAGTACAACATCCAGTGTCACATTGGGTAGTAATCAGGTTGTTGCTACTGGTAAAACTGACGAAGTTTACATTGAAAATATTCTAGTTAATGGACAAAAGGCAGCAGGCAGTGACCATGCAGGATTGCTTAAAGCATATCCAAACCAAGAAAAACCTGAGATAGTAATCGCTTGGACAGATTGTGGGGGTTCTTCGTGCGGAAGGGCAAGTACGGTTCTAGTTGACCTTGGAGTAACTCCTCCGTTTTACACTTACATCGATGAAATTTACGCTAAAAGCGTTGAGGTGAAATTTCTGAAAGATAATATATTCTCGATTAACGGTAGCGCGAACTACATTACTAATGAATATGGTGATTTAATTGACATTGAAATTGTTTACGATCGTCAGAAAAGAGAAATAACTTTTCTTTCAAAGTATTCCTATCTTTATGTAGATGTTATAGGAGTACATCCGAACTCTTTCCTTGGTAATGAGAAGGCAAGGCAAGTGTTCTTAGATACCATTACACCTGAACAATTTCGTGATTTCAGATATGCAATGTCAGTTTCTGGAGGAGTCAGTTTAATTAACAATGGTCGTACAATCGTATCTTCTGGTATGGCTCCCCATTCAGGTGGGAATCCCAGCTCTTTCTTCATCATTGATATTCTAACCAATACTTTTATTGTCGGATATTATGAAGATGGGCAATACACGTTCTATTCAGATAAGAATCTAAGCCATATTTCTTATGATGAAGTTTCACTAATCAACGAGTTCCTAGCCGATAATGGTTTTGTCTGGGACTATGATACAAATTCAGCGAAGCTCGATACTCGAAAAGTAAATCAGTTCCGATAGTCCTCTAATCAGAAATTATTACAAATATGCGAGAGGCTAATATATATAATTTGGAATCCGATTGCCCCCGTAGCCCCGCTCTTTGGTTTATATATCTGTCTTAATTAGAAATACCGAATGTCTGTTAATTGGATATATCCCTATGGGGGGTATACCCCTAACCCATACATGCTTGCTTTACCCATGTAGAACGCTGTTAGAGTACCTGCTATGTAAATACTGGTAGTGTGACCTACCATAGCTGTTTAAATGAGCTGTAACAGCATCACACATGGCTATATAATTTTAGATATGGCAGTTTCTCTATAGCGTCCTTCATTTCGTTTATTTTCTCTGCCTTATTGTAGGCGGTGTTCATTACATCATTATCAAAAATGTGACCAGAAATTCTCTTTATAATAGTATCTGTGACACCTCCTTCACTTAGCTCTGTAACCAGAGAGTGTCTTAAGGAGTGTAAGACTAATCCCTCCCGCTTCAATTCTAAGCTTGTCAGTAATTTTTCATTGAACCATCTGGAAAAATTACGACCATATCCGTGTTTCTTGTCGAATGTCAGTTCTGGGAACAACCTATCCTGACCGTGTATTTTCAATTCTTCCAAGTATTCCTTAAAGCCCCTTTCAAGAATGTAACTATGAATTGGAATAGTTCTATCTGAAGAGATGTTCTTTAGGCTTTGGTCATCGCGATTCTCGTTTATATGAATGCAGCAGACATCGTTAACTTCTTTAATATCGTCAATATATAGCTGTGCAATTTCGCGTACCCTAGCACCAGTAAATACAGCTAGTAACACCCCCCAGTATTGATATTTCTTCCTTTTATCTTTTATGCTTGGAGACTCCACAGCCCTCAATATCTGATTCACTTCTGCAACCCTGAAGCGGTCTCGCCTACTTCTTGATTTAGCACTCTTGGACTGTTTAATTTGCAAGTCTTTAAAGACATTACTCCCAATATACTCCAGACGCTGTAACCACTCCCCGAACATAGCGAACGTAGTGAAGTAACTGTTAGCTGTTGAAGTGCTAATCTTATCCTTTTCGTTGTTATTGCCTTTTTTACGATTAACTTTCAGGTCTTGTACTGCCTGTCGGATTTTAAGTGCATCTTGCTTAGTCAGTGTGTTAACTGGCTTTTGTATATCGAAAACTTCTGCAAGCAGATTCAAATGGCCTTTCTTACTCACGTATGTACCATGTTTCCAGCGTCCTGAATCAAGATGTTCTTGTATGAACTTTGTAATTGCACTGCCTAGCTCGATTTCAATCGTGTCAGATTGTGCTGCTTTAGCTACGCTGAAGTTTATATCTTCAGGGTTCTTATCGAACTTCAGCAGCTCCTGACATGCGGATGGGTATTGTCGCATGAATTCTTTAAGGAATGGCCTTACATCATCTTGCTCAAGTTCAATGTCTGGGAAAAGCGCGTTGGTATTTCTTACTGCGTTCTGCCACGCTATGTCATTTTCCTGTGACTTCTCTATGTCGTAATCATTATAGAAACGTGACGGGTTATTAAGAGAAGCCAGCTTTTCGCCTCCGTAAGAACCTTCTTTCAATCGCAGTCCTTTTTCTTCCTGAACGAACTGGGTTAGGCGGTCTTTAATTGTATTCTTGATGTCTTCGTAATTCATATTCTGATGCTTCAAGTGCTGTAAAACCCTGACTGCATCATACGAAAGTCTGTGGGAAGTGTATAGGGCTTCACGCTCGTTACTTGTACGTAACGATATACGTATGTGCGTCTGTTTATTATCAGGATGGATGTCTGCTCCCAAGGGGAAGCGGAAGTAATACACGTTATGACGTGAACGGCTTAGGTAGTTTGGTAGCATGTCTAATGTCCCACTTTATGGCACACCATTTGGCTACAAAAAGTTAAACCATTCAAAATGAAGGGCTTTTTAAATAAATGGTGGAGGAGGCTGGATTTGAACCAACGTAGACTAAGTCGCCTGATTTACAGTCAGGTGCATTTGACCGCTCTGCCACTCCTCCACTTTGCTAAAAAAATCGAGTAGCATTTGAGATATGTACTAAAAAAGGTTTTTGCTTTTCTTGTCAAGTGTCGTATCACTATTCCCCATGAAAAATGACAAAAAATTTAAAAAATACCCTAAAAAAGATAAACAGCCGCGCACACCGAAGCTGAAAATCAACCTGTTCGGCCAGCATGCTGTGCGGGAAGCGTGGATGAACCCCACGCGTAAATTTAAAAAACTGTATCTGACCGATAAAACAGCAGAAGGGTTTGAGGAGCTTCTCCATAGTGCACGCAAAAACGGGCTGGATCGCCCGACCCCACAAATTGTGACGCGTGCCGAACTGGATAAATCATTGGGCGGAGACACCGTCCACCAAGGCATCGCCGCGTTATCATCAGATCTGCCTGAGCGCAACGCACTGGACCTCATTATAAAACATCGTGAAGATGAACATTCCGTTTTTGTCCTGCTTGATCAGGTGACCGACCCGCATAATGTAGGCGCAATCATGCGCTCGGCTGTGGCGTTTGGCCTGAAGGGTATGGTTTTGCAAAACCGTTTCACGCCCCCTTTGGAAGGCACTTTGGCCAAGGTTGCCTGTGGCGGTATAGAGCACTTACCCGTTGCACAAGAAGTCAATTTGTCACGTGCGATAGAAACATTCAAAGACCATGGGTATACTTGCATCGCGCTGGATGAGCGGGGCGAAAAGACTTTTAAGGGACTTGACCCCTCACCGAAAAAAGCTGTGCTTGTTATGGGAGCGGAAGGGCCGGGATTGCGGCCATCTGTACGCGATGCATGTCAGGAGGTTGTACGCCTTGAGATGAAAGGCCCTCTACCGAGCATAAATGTATCCAATGCGGCGGCCATCAGTTTTTATGCGCTGACCAGCTAAAATTTGTTTTTTATTGACTGATACTAGTGCTTTGTTTAAATCTTTACTCTTAACATATTACATAAGAGTACAGATTTATGTCAGAAGATAATACCAAAAACCTGCCCCGCAAGATTAATCCTGCGCAAACTTTCGAAAACCTTGTCGAATGGGTAGGAACCGAGAGTAGAAAACACCACGCCCCCGGATTGATTATCGGTATTAGCGGAACGGATTCCCTCCTGACATATCTGGCATGCGCCGAGGCCTATGAGCGCCAAGGGAAAGGTAACCGTGTGCTGGGTCTGCATTTCGACCATCTCGCAGAAGCAATTCCAGAGGCCGGATCTGACAAGATCACATGCCTCAAAGACGAATTTAAATGGGTGGTGCGTGATATTGTTCCTTGGCTAAAATCAGTTGCGCCAAAGGCAGAAATCGAAATTGACCAAACTTTATTACTTTCTGACGATAATCAGCGCTGGGGTAAATTATTCAGCCGTGCGATCGCCGACGTGCCGCAAAGCGGTGAGATGACTAACCAGCATTATTTCCCCGTGGGCACTCGCAATGCGACCGAAGATTACCTTGGAAGCTACTCCCAGATTTCAAAAGCCGTTAGCATGATGCCGATAGTTGATCTTTTCAAATCGGAAGTGATGGAGATATGTGACTATTTACAAGTCCCGGATATTGCGATGGAAAAAAGCCGCGAGATTGATTGTGCCTGCGGCCGGTTTGATATTCCCGCCTTTCACATGCAAGAACTTGACTGGGTTATTATGAATAAGAAAGGCATGCTGTCCGAGGCATTCCTAAATGACAATATAGACAAAGACCTTCTTCGGGACATAAACGCCTTTGTTACAGAAGAGCGTATATTAAATGCCTTCCGTAAGGAAACACCGTACGAGCCAGCTTCAAACCTGGTTGCGGAACTGTAGATGAGCGCGTCCCCCGAATTTGAAAAAGCTTACAAAGAAGCGATGAGCACAGTGGCTTGCTCTGAGGAAAATCCGAAGGCCATTGCGTCTTTATTGCCTCGTATCTTGTCAGATAATGATATAAGCACTGCCGATAAGATGTTTTCTGCCGGTATGTTTAAGAAGAACGCAGTACCTGAGGCGTACACCTTATTTAATTTGCAAAACATAGCTGAGAAAACGAAGCTAGAATGGCTCAATATCATGGGTGGACAGTTTGTACCTGAGCAAGCCGATACTGTAAAAGATGTTTCTTCTATAACAGCAGCAATCGGCAGGATTGGTTTTTCATTTCCTCAATGGCGCTTTGTATCACAGCGGTTTAATGAGGCGGCATTGGTTGAGGCGTATGGAATGAAAAGGGTGCAAAGGGATACAGATGTTAGAAACCCCAGCTTGTCCCCTGCAGATCCGAACCGCGATGAGTTTGGCGCGGGATATATTTCCGTCAAAGACAATATATATATTGAATATAGGCGTGCCTATTTATTATGTGCTGATCTGTCCAGCGATAAACCTTCAGCGCTCATTATTCGCAACAGTTCATATTTCTTCGGCCGTGACCGTTTACCTGCCCCGGCCTTAGTCAGTTTTGAAAACTTTGAACAGAAAAACTTGCAGAACCTAACAATAGACAGTGTAAATAGCAGCTTTATTCCTTGGGAAAATGTCTTATCCCATGATGCAGACGATGAGAAAATATCCAGACTTAAAAACCTAATAAAGCGGCTGGATGAATTTGATATTGGTCTTGGCAACTGGTTACAAACAGACGGATATCAAAAACTTTATACTGTGATGGAAGAGGGCGTGAAGCGTAATTCAGAAAAAGGAGAAGCCTTAAAGCCTGTGTTTTACTTAAGTTCTGTAGGACAGAAATCCCTGCCCTGGTGCCCTGAAATTTCGATACCTGCAACGGCCTCAACCTTACCTTATTTACAGCCTGATGCGGATATGCCCGTTGAAACAAGTCGTCTTTTTGACCCTTCAAAGAAACTTGTTTTACTCTCAGGTGAACAAGGGGACTTTCCGGTAAAGCCTGTTTTTTAAACTATTGCTATAAAGTTTTGTTTTATATACAATCATTTATACGCAAGATATTCTGTCCTGCTACCGACTTTCGTCTAATTCGTATCTTTTTGAAAAATCACATTTGGAGATTTTAGTTATGCGATATCTATGCGCGCTTGTAGCTTTATTTTTTCTCATTTCAAATTCTGCCATGGCAGATGAGGTTGTATTTAAACCCTATATTGGTCTTGATTTGCAGCGTATCTCTTATAATTACGAGGATAGCTACGACACACCATTTGGCCAGGCAGATGGAAACGATCTTATAGAACAAAATCTAGACGGTATAAACATTCATATTGGGAGTCGCTTTGGTAAATATCTGGGTCTTGAGCTAGGTTATTTCAAAACTGCTAAAGAAGATAAGAGCGCATCAACGCAAATTCCAGGATTTGGTACTTTGGATTCTAATACAGAGGTTAGTGCTCAAGGATTTACTTTGGATGGTATGGCGTACCTTCCTCTTGGAGAAGAAGGACTTTTCGAGCTTATAGGCACATCCGGTATAAGTTGGACAACGGCGAATTTGGATATTGATGCGCCTGGTTTTGAAGATGTTGACAGTGACGAATTTGGCCTAAGGGTCGGCGCAGGTATGCAATATAATATGACAGATTACCTTAATTTACGTGGGCTGGTGCGTTATCAAATGGCTGATTTTGATGGGGTGGCCGAGAATGCGGTCATATTCAGTGCGGGTATGAATTACGTTTTTAAATAAGTATCCTAACCGTCATGTCGAGCGCAGCCGAGACATCCCACCCTTAAATTTCTCCATTCCTTTCAGTCAGTCGAAATGACGATATAGAAATTACCACTTGGAAAAGCCAAGATTAACGGAATTGCTTTCTGAAACTAAAGCATTATAGTAATGCTCATGGATAAAGAAACACTCTCAAAAGCCTTATTTCTGGTTGATGGGTCGGGATTTATATTCCGCGCTTATCACGCTCTTCCCCCCCTGACCCGTAAAGATGGTACGCCCGTTGGTGCGGTGCTTGGCTTTACAAATATGTTTATGAAGCTGCTGACCGATTATAAGGCGGGGGCGGTTGCCGTAATATTTGACGCGGCACGCACAAATTTCAGGAATGAGATTTATGACCAGTACAAGGCCAACCGCGACGAAACGCCTGAAGATCTTGTTCCACAATTCCCTCTCATCCGTGAGGCAACGGAAGCCTTTGGTCTGCCCTCACTGGAATTAGAAGGCTATGAGGCCGATGATCTGATCGCAACTTATGCGCGGCTTGCCGAAGAAGAGGGGCGTCCTGTTGTTATTGTTTCATCCGATAAAGATTTAATGCAGTTGGTTCGCGATGACGTCTGCATGATGGATCCTATGAAGGGAAGCTTTGTCTGCGCGCCCGAAGTTATGGACAAATTCGGTGTGACACCTGATAAGGTTGTCGATGTACAGGCTTTATGCGGAGATTCAATTGATAATGTGCCTGGTGTGCCTGGTATTGGTATCAAAACGGCAGCATTGCTTATAAATGAATATGGCGATCTGGAAACCTTGTTGGAGCGCGCCGAGGAAATCCCGCAAAATAAGCGCCGCGAAACGCTGATTGAAAATGCTGAAATGGCGCGCATCTCTAAAAAGCTGGTGACATTGGATGATAAGGTCGATGTGCCTGTATCTATTGAGGGCCTGAAGCTGGAAGATCCGTTTACGGACAAGCTGGTGGAGTTTTTGCAAAACCAGGGTTTTAAATCAGTCGTGACGCGTTTGCGCAGTATGATGGATTTGCCTGAAAGCGAGACTGAAAGCACAGGCGCTGAAGATTCTGCCGCACAAGATTCAGAAACAGGCCGATCTGTGTTTATTCCAAAAATGCCGCCTATTGAAGATAATAAATATGTTCTGGTTGATACGGAGCAGGTATTAACGGAATGGGTTGAAAAACTTTCGCAAGCGAAACATTTTGCGATTGATACGGAAACAACCTCGCTTACACCTGCCAAGGCCGAGCTCGTTGGCATTTCTCTAAGTGTCGAACCGGGTGAAGCCGCATACATCCCGCTTGGTCATAAATCACGTAAAACTGACTTGTTTGATGACGGGGGTGGAGAGGACTGCATACAACTGCCAATGGAAACAGTGCTTTCGGCGTTAAAACCAATCCTTGAAAATCCGGCGATTTTAAAAATCGGGCAAAATATTAAATATGATCTGCAAATGTTTATGAAACATGGCATCACCCCGCAAGCGCTGGACGATACAATGTTGATATCCTATGTACTGGACGGGTCTTCCCATGCTCATGGTATGGATTATCTGTCTGATACCCTTCTGGGTCACAAGCCCATTCCTTTCAAAGACGTCGTCGGGACCGGCAAAAAACAAATATGTTTTTCTGAAACCGAGCTTGAAAAAGCCCTGCCATATGCCGCGGAAGATGCCGATATAACACTCCGAATTTGGCATATGCTTAAACCCCGTCTTGTTGCCGAGAAAATGGTTTATGTTTATGAAACAATTGAGCGTCCGCTTATTCCTGTTATTGCCGAGATGGAATTAAACGGGATCAAAGTCGACAGGAATGTTTTGCATGAGATGAGCACGCGTTTCGGCAAAAAACTGGCTGAGCTGGAAACTGAAATTCATAAACTTGCAGGTCATGAATTTAACGTGGCCTCCCCAAAACAATTGGGTCAGGTTCTATTTGATGAAATGGGCTTGAAAGGCGGTAAGAAAACAAAGACCGGTGACTGGTCAACAGGCGCGGCATTGTTGGAAAAACTGGCAAATGAAGGTCACGAAATTGTAGTTAAAGTCATGGAACACCGTCAGTTGTCAAAGCTGAAGTCGACCTATACGGACGCATTACAAGAACAGATAAATCCTGATACAGGACGCGTACATACATCTTTTCATATGGCAGGGACATCGACCGGACGCCTGTCTTCAAGCGATCCGAATTTGCAAAATATTCCTATTAGAACAGAAGAGGGGCGTGAAATACGTACCGCCTTTGTTGCCAAAGATGGGTGCAAATTGCTTTCCATAGATTATTCACAAATTGAGTTGAGGCTAGCGGCGCAAATGGCCGATATCAAAAGATTAAAATCTGCCTTCCAGTCAGGCGCAGATATTCACGCCGCGACCGCATCCGAAGTTTTTGACGTGCCACTTGATGAAATGACATCTGAAATTCGGCGCCGTGCCAAGGCAATTAATTTTGGTATCATATATGGGATCAGCGCATGGGGGCTTGCCAAACAGCTGGATATCGAACCTGGCGAGGCAGGAGATTATATTAAGGCCTATTTCAAGCGATTTCCTGAGCTTGCCAATTTTATGGAAGCCAAGAAAGAAGAGGCACGAAGCAAAGGTTATGTGCAAACCCTGTTCGGACGCAAATGCTATACACCGGGTATTGATGATAAGAATGGCGGAATACGCAGTTTTGCAGAACGCGCGGCCATTAATGCGCCGCTACAGGGCACAGCCGCAGATATAATGAAACTGGCTATGAACGACATTCCCAAAGCCCTGAGTGACAACAACCTTAAGGCTCGACTCCTTTTGCAGGTCCATGATGAACTTATTCTGGAAGTACCGGAAGCTGAGCTTGAGAAGACAAAAGAGATTGTTGCCGAGGTCATGGAAAATGTCGCCCAGTTCGATATTCCGTTAACAGCTGAAGGCGGTATAGGCGAAAGCTGGGCCGAGGCACATTAAGACTTATCTGTTATGGCGCAGGTGCGCCCAAATCTGATGCGTTGCGGGGGCCATCATAGGCTGGGATATATCTAGAGATAAACTTGTCCTCATCCATGAAATAACCCTCGCTATCCGGACCGACGCGCTTCATTTTGTCAATTTCGGCCAGTGTTGCTTCACGGTCTACCATGTTTGACTGGAATAGCTTTTCCAATACCTGCTCTTTTAAGAACTGGCCATCTGCCGGGCCATCAAAGATGCATTTATTGTCTAGGGAGACTTTTACAACAGGTGCAGAATATCCTGATCCATCGCGCGCTTTTTCATAGCCTTGCGATGAAATCTCGAAATGCCAGTTCTTGTCCAACCATGGTATTTCTGCCTTTATAAAATCACCTTTATCCTTGAAAACCCAAGGGTTTCCAAGACCCGCCATATCGGTAAGACCAGGCAGGATATGATCTGTAAGCGTCTCTGGTAATGTGTAAGACGCTTCTTCCATAGCTATCATAGCTTGCGCGCGGGCAAGTGCCGATGATGCAAGTCCTTTGATAGACTGGCCATCTCCGTTAGTGGCAGGATTTAAGTAACAAAGATTATTGTTTTTATCATATTGTAGAAGGTGCCCTTCTGTTCCGCGACTGGCTGCAAGATAGGCTGCAATGCGGTCAGTCCATTCAAAAACCAGATCAGGGTTTCCAATACTGTCAAGCTGTACGACGTTATATGGCGCGCGGCCATCCACCTCATCAGGATCGATAAAAATTGTCTGTGCCGAGCCCGCGCCAAATGCTTCCATTATTTCACTTTGCATTGAAGCGTGAGGAGTTAGTTCCGCATGCTCCTCATTATTGCTGTCGGGTTTCACCAGATAATGTGTCAGATTTTCATACGGGTCAAAATGCATGTCAACGCATGCAGTAAAACTGGGAATGATGTCAGCGGTCAGAACAAGACCTTCACAAGGAGTATTTTTTGTTTTTTTAAGCATGGGGAAAACTATAAACCCCCGATTAAATTATGTCAATAAATTATGGGGTCAGAGGAAATAATCGATCGCCTCGATATATCCTTGTGCGCCTTTTCCGGCGATCACTTTTGTCGCAAGAGTTTCTATGAAAGAAAAATGTCTAAATTCTTCACGTTTTTTGGGGTCAGAGAGATGAACCTCTATTATAGGGCAATCATGCAGTTTAAGCGCATCATGAATGGCAACTGATGTGTGCGTGTAAGCAGCGGCGTTAATGATTATGCCGTCAAGACGTCCCATTTTATCCTGAAGCCAGGTAACTATTTCACCTTCATGATTGGATTGTCGGAAATCTATTTGTATCTCATGCCCCTTGATATGCACGTCACAAGACTTTCGAATGTCTTCCAATGTCTGTGAACCATAGATTTCAGGCTCCCGACGGCCCAGCATATTGAGATTTGGGCCATTCAGGATAAGGATATTTTTCTTCATTTTGTAAGAATCTGTCTCGAATGAGGGCAATTAGCCTTCTTTCTTTTGACGCTCCGCCTCAATGATGTCTTTCATCTGGTCGTATGGCACGTATCCACGGATAACTTCTGACTCAATGACGAATCCAGGAGTACCTGATACGCCCATATCTTCTGCAAACTGTCGGTTTGCAGCGATTTCATTTTGAACGTCTTCACTTTGAGCATCCTGTTTAAGTTGCTCTACATCCAGACCAACACGCTCTGCCATTTCTGTCAAAGTCGCTTCAGTTTTTTGTCCCTGGAATGTCATAAGTTCACGGTGAAAATCCCAGTATTTATCTTTATCCTGTTTAAGGACTGCCAAAGACCATTGGGACGCAAGAAGGGATGAGGGACCTAGAATTGGAAGTTCTATAAGGGCAACTTTAACATCGTCTTCATTGTCCAGCACTTCTTGCACACCTTCAAAAGCCTTTTTACAATAGCCGCAATTGTAGTCAAAAAATTCTGCAACTATTATGTTACCATCATCATTTCCTACAACAGGAAACTGGTCAGGATTATTTCTAATCGCAGCCATCAACTCGCCGGCTTTTTCGTTGGCTTTGGCCTCGGCTTCTTCCATTTGTTGTACGCGGTAGTTTTCAAGTGCATCAAGAATAACCTGAGGATTTTCGTTAATATAGGTTTCAATCATCTGATTGATCTCTGCTTTCTGGTCTTTTTTCAGGCTTTGTGCACCTGCCTGTGAAGATGTGACCAGCAGACCCGCAGTGATTGCGATTTTTAAGGCAATAGCGGTACCAGCAAGTAATTTTGTACGAATTTTCACGATGATTAATCCTTTATGTTTAAAAATTTTAGCTAAAACAGTATAAACTTCATTTATTAACGGCAGGTTACCTGAACTTTTAAGAGTTATCCAGTACATTCAATATGTCTTGTGCCCTGTACCAATCTCCCGAACCACGTTCAAGACCTTTTAATGCTCCTTCTACGCGGGAGCGTGCATAATCCTTCTGATTCAAAAGCATGGCTTCTTCAGCCAAATGAAGGCTGGCCCGCGGTTGGTCATTCAATCTGCCATAGGCCGTTGCCATAAGCCTATGTAGTCGTGAAGACCGCTTTTCATGTAATTGCGCCTTTTTCAGTTGCTCTATAGCCTGCCTGTAATGGTTTTCGTTGCCCCGCGCGCTTTCGATCAAGGCATGGGCGTAAGCCATACGGATAAGACCTGCATCGGGATCAAGCTCAACAGACTTTTTATACGGGACGAGCGATGCCTCAACCCGGCCTGACTCTGAGAGAGCCTGACCTTTCAATTCATAATAATAAGGATTATCAGGGTCAGCAGCAATAAGCCCGTCTATAGATGAGAGAGCCTCACTAAGCTGGTTTTTCCTGTATTGCGCAATGGCCCGTGCATACTTCGCTGGCATTGACTGGTCACGGTCGGAATAGTCCCAGATTACACGCTCAGGAGAGATAAAGCCGATTAATTTAGCTTTTGTCATGGCGTATTCTCTTTGCCAAGCTTCGGGAACACCTTTTCCGTATGATGGTGAATCTTTTACCTTGTTTTCAATAGCGCTTAATCTGTTACGGGAGAGTGGGTGGGTGCGAACGTATTCCAGCTGGTTTGTCTGAGGCAATAGCTCCTGATCAATCATCTTCTCAAGAAATGTTTCCATCCCCTTGGCATCTATGCCTGCAGTACGCAGATAAGATATTCCGGCCTGGTCGGCTGTAGATTCTTGAACGCGACTGTGAGAGAGAAAGCCCGACATAGCTGAGGATTGACTGGCTGCACCTATTGCACTGGCTGCACCACCGTTTCCTGATAGTACAGCTGCGCCAATTCCCAACACCATTCCCAATATTGACTCATAAGATGCGTTTTCCATGGCATCTTTAGTGCGTATAAGGTGACCTCCGCTTATATGACCAAGTTCGTGGGCAATGACACCCAGCAATTCGGATAAATTATCCGTTTCATTAATCAGCCCTGTATAAATGAATATATTTTGACCGCCTGCAACGAAGGCATTGATTTGGCTGTCTTGGACAAATACAAAATTTACATTCTCGGGTGAAAGCCCCGCTGCCCGGATCAGGTCAGATGACCAGACCTTCATATTTTCTTCCAGTTCGGTGTCTCGAATAACAGTTTGTGCCTTAGCAGTACGTGGGATAAGCGCAGTAACTATAATGCTTACACAAGCAGCAAGTAAGAAGAAAAAACGTGTCAGATTCATAATATTACATTTCATAAACATTATAATGTTATAGTTGTGAGATAGAGTAAATCCTTTCAAAATAAAGCTGAATATTTATGACTGATTTTCTGGCA